>NZ_JAICYI010000074.1 GCF_025934275.1 Phenylobacterium sp. | reverse complement strand
CTGGATGCCGAGACCGAGCAGTTCCTTCACCGAGTGCTGCGTCGGCTTGGTCTTCAGTTCGCCGGCGGCTGAGATGTAGGGAATCAGCGTAAGATGCATGAACATCGAGCGCTCAGGCCCGAGTTCGTTGCCGAGCTGGCGGATCGCCTCGAAGAACGGCAGCCCCTCGATGTCGCCCACCGTGCCGCCCACCTCGATCAGCACGAAGTCGACGCCTTCGCCCGGATCGGCGAGGACGAAATCCTTGATCTCCCCGGTGACGTGCGGAATCACCTGGACCGTCGCGCCGAGGTAGTCCCCGCGCCGCTCCTTCTCGATGATCTTCTTGTAGATCTGGCCGGTGGTGATGTTGTCGTCGCGGGTGGCGTTGACGCCGGTGAAGCGCTCGTAGTGGCCGAGGTCGAGGTCGGTCTCCGCCCCGTCGTCGGTGACGAACACCTCGCCGTGCTGGTAGGGGCTCATGGTCCCCGGATCGACGTTCAGGTAGGGGTCCAGCTTCCTGAGCCGCACCTTGTAGCCGCGCGCCTGCAGGAGCGCGCCGAGGGCGGCGGATGCGAGACCTTTTCCCAATGAGGAGACCACGCCGCCGGTGATGAAGATGTACCGGGCCATGGGCGTTCAGGTTAGCAGCGATTCGCCCCGGGCGAGGCTGAAATCCGGTCGCCTATCCACCGGCTGCGGTCAGGACTTGGGCGGCGCGGCGGGGGCCGGCGCGCTCTGCGGCGCGGGCGTCTCGCCCAGGAAGGGATTGTGCACCGTGGCCGCCGGCGCCTGGAACGGCGCGGGCGCGCTCTGGGGCGCGCCGGGCCGCCCCTGGCCGGGTTGCGGCTGCGCCGGCGGCGGCGGCGGGGTGAGCGCCGTCGGGTTGATCGGGTCGATCTTCAGCCGGTCGACGACCGAGGACGCCCCGCGCTCGCGTCCGGCCAGCAGGGTCAGCGTCAGCGCCAGCACGAAGAAGATGGTCGCCAGGATCCAGGTCATGCGGGTCATCAGGTCGCCCGCGCCGCGCGCCGTGACGAAGCCCGAAGGCCCGCCGCCGACGCCAAGCACGCCGCCTTCCGAACGCTGCAGCAGCACGACGATCACCAGCAGCACGCTGACGATGATCTCGACGACGAGCAGCAGGTTGAGGAGCATGCGTTCTGGTCCGGTGCGCTTCGGCGGACACACCCGCCTGAAATGAAGCGCGCGCTCTACCACCGAGCCCGCGCCAAGGCCATACCTAGGTCGTCGCAGCCCTTTGACAAGCCATGATTCTCGAGACCAAGCGCCTGGCCATCCTGGAAACCGATCGGCTGCGGCTGGCGCCGCTCGCCGAGGCCGACGCGGCCGACCTCTACCCGCTGATGGATGACCCGGAGGTGATGGCCTACTGGGACGGCCCGAGCGTCGACGATCCCGACCTGGTGGCCGAGATCGTCCGCGCCGAACTGGCCGAGATGCGCGCCGGCCGGGCGGTCTACTGGTCGATCCGCCGCCTCGACGGCGGCGCCTTCGTCGGCTGCTGCGACCTCTCGGAGATCGACCGGCGCCACAAGCGCGCCGAGGTGGGCTTCATGCTCGGCCGGGCGGCCTGGGGCGAGGGCTATGCGCTGGAGGCGATCCAGGCCGCGGTCGGCTTCGCCGCCGCCAGCGGCCTGCGCCGGCTGGCCGCCAGGACGCACCTCGGGAACCGCCGTTCCGAGGCGCTCCTCGAGCGGCTGGGCTTCCAGGAGGAGGGCCTGCTGCGCGGCCACGTGCTGCGCGACGGCGAGCGCCGCGACTGCCGCCTCTTCGGCCTTCTGCTGTAGCCGCCGAGCGGCTAGGTTCGGGGCCATGCCCAATCCGATCGCCGTCCAGGGCTTCGACCACATCGTCCTGCGGGTGACGAACAAGCCGAAGATGCTGGCTTTCTACCTTGACGTGCTTGGCCTTTCTGTCGACCGGGACCGCCCGGA
Organism: Phenylobacterium sp.; assembly: GCF_025934275.1. Classification (GTDB taxonomy): domain Bacteria; phylum Pseudomonadota; class Alphaproteobacteria; order Caulobacterales; family Caulobacteraceae; genus Phenylobacterium. Next base: position 14,121 of record NZ_JAICYI010000074.1, on the reverse strand, counting down.
GCTGGGCCTCACCCACATCCGCGCCGGGCGCCAGATGATCGACCTCGTGACCCTCGACGGGCCGCTGGGCAGGCTGGGCGGCGCAGGCCCGGGCCGCGAGGGCCGCAACCTCGACCACTTCGCCCTGCAGGTGCGGCCGTTCGACGAGCCGGCGATCCGCGCCCACCTCGCCCGGCACGGCGTCGAGGTGGCGGAGGAAGGCCAGCGCTACGGCGCCGACGGGACCGGCCCGTCGCTCTACGTCCGCGATCCGGAAGGCAACACCGTCGAGCTGAAGGGCCCCTCCGCCTAGGCGTCAGAGCGCCCGGACGATGGCCAGGAAGTCGGCGGCCTTCAGCGAGGCGCCGCCGACCAGCGCGCCGCCCACCTCGGCGGCGTGCAGGATCTCCGCGGCGTTGCCGGGTTTCACCGAGCCGCCGTAGAGGATCGGGACAGCCTCGGCCGCCGGCCCGAACTTTTCCCCCAGGGTCGCGCGCACCGCCCGGTGCATCTCCTCGATCTCGGCGATGGACGGCGTGAGCCCGGTGCCGATCGCCCAGACCGGCTCGTAGGCGACGCAGAACGGCCGGCCCGCGAGCTCCGCCGGCAGGGATCCCCGCACCTGTTCGGTGACGATCGGCGCGGCCTGGCCGGCGTTGCGCTGCTCGAGCATCTCGCCGACGCAGACGATCGGCTCCAGGCCGGCCCGCAACGCGGCCTGGACCTTGCGGGCGACCATCGCGTCGGTCTCGCCCCATCCGCTGCGGCGCTCGGAATGGCCGAGGATCACCAGCTTCGCGCCGGCGTCGGCCAGCATCCGGGCCGAGACATCGCCGGTGAACGCGCCGGCGTCCTCCCAGTGCGCGTCCTGGCCGCCGACCAGCACCTCGGTTCCGGCCAGCAGCTCGCTCATCAGGTGGATCAGCACCGCGGGCGGGCAGATCGCCACCCGCGCCGCACAGCCCGCCGCGCCCTCGGCGATCGCCGCCGCCTCGACGAGCGAGGCGCGCAGGCCGTTCATCTTCCAATTGCCCGCGATCAGCGGCCGGGGCGCGGTCATTTGGCCTCGCTTCCAAGGTTCGCGCGCGGCGGTTAAGCCAAGCCGCGCCGCCTGTCACGCGCTTGCGGGCGCGCCGGGCCCTCCATATACCGGCCCCCACGTCCGCGCCGCGGAAAGGGATTTGATGTTCGCCGCTCTCCGCGCCTTTGCGAAGTCCTGGGTCGCCGCCGTCCTGATGGGGCTGTTGATCGTCAGCTTCGCGGTCTGGGGCATCCGCGACGTGTTCCGCGGCCGGATCAGCGGCGATGCGGTGGTCACCGCCGGCTCGCGCACGGTCAGCTCGACCGACTACCGCCGCGAGTTCGAGCAGTTCAAGTCGCGGGTCGAGCAGCAGACCGGCCAGCAGATCCCCAACGACGTCGCCGCCGCCAACGGGCTCGACCGGGAGGTGCTCCAGGGCCTGGCCACCCGCGAAGCCTTCGCCGAGCTTATCCACAAGCTCGGGATCATCCCCTCTGACAAGCTGGTCGCCGAGCAGATTGCCAAGATCCCCGCCTTCTTCGATCCGGTCACCGGCCGCTTCGACAAGCGCGCCTACCAGCAGGCGCTGGCCAACAACGACCTCAACCCGGTCCGCTTCGAGGCCGAGATGCGCGACGATATCGCCCAGCAGCACCTCGGCACGGCGATCATCGCCGGGCTGGCCGTCCCGCGCGCCTACACCGCCATGGCGGCGGTGTTCGAGCTGGAGGGCCGCGACGTGGCTTTCCTGGCGATCGACCCCAAGAGCGTGCCGCAGCCCGCGCCGCCCACCGACGCGCAGCTCACCACCTTCATGCAGGAGAACGCCACCGCGATCATGCGGCCGGAGTTCCGCCAGCTCACCCTCCTGCAGGTCACGCCCGAGCAGTTCATGGCGTCGGTCAAGGTCGACCCGGCGCAGGTCCAGAAGCAGTACGACTTCCGCAAGGACACGCTCTCCAAGCCCGAGACCCGCACCCTGGTGCAGATCCCGGCCAAGAGCCCGGCCGCCGCGGCCCAGATCACCGCCCGGCTCGCCAAGGGCGAAGACCCGGCCGCGGTCGCCAAGGCGTTCGGGGTCGATGCGATCACCTATGCCGACAAGCCGCAGAGCGCGATCCCGGACAAGAAGCTGGCCGCCGTCGCCTTCCAGATGCAGCCCGGCCAGGTGCAGACCGTGCAGGGCGAGCTCGCGCTCGCCGTCGTCAAGCTGCAGGCCGTGACGCCCGGCCATGTGGTCACCTTCGAGGAGGCCAGGCCCGGGCTCGAGGCCGAGGTGCGCAAGAACGCCGCCTCCGAGAAGGTCTACCAGCTGACCCAGGCTTACGACGACGCCCACGAGAAGGGGGCGAGCCTGCCCGAGGCCGCCCAGAAGGCCGGCATCCCGACCACGACGCTCGGGCCGGTCGCCAAGAACGGCCTCGGCCCGGACGGCAAGCCGGTGCCCGGCCTCACCCAGAAGCTCGTGGACGCGGCCTTCGCCCTGCCGGCCGGCGGCGAGAGCGAGCTGGAGGACAACGGCGCCGGCGGCTATTTCGCGGTGCGCGTCGACAAGGTGATCCCGCCCGCCCTGCCGAGCCTGGCCGAGATCAAGCCCAAGCTCACCCAGGCGTGGATCGCGCGCGAGCTGAACGAGCGGCTGGCCGCCAAGGCCGACGAGCTCGCCGCCCGGGTGCGCAAGGGCGAGAGCCTGGAGGCGGTCGCGGCCTCCTCGGGAGCCAAGGTGGTGCGCGTCAACGGGCTGACCCGCGCCACGGCCGGCCAGAACCAGGCGCTCTCCGGCGAGATCCTGGCCCGGGTGTTCGACGCCAAGCTCGGCGACGTGTTCACCGCGCGCACCAACGGCGTCGGCTACGTGGTCGGCAAGCTCGCGGCGATCCACGCCGGCGAGGGCGCCAACCTTCCGCTGATGGCCGAGGCCGCGCGCGGTCAGATGACCACCGCCTACATCCGCGAGGTGGAGGACGCCGCCCGCGCCGCCGCCCGTGGCAAGATCAAGGTGACCCTCGATCCCGAGCGCGCCCGCGCCGCCCTGGGCCTGGAGCCCGCCGGGCCGGCCAAGCCGGCCCCGGGCCAGTGAACCTCGAGCCGGCTTTTGCGGACTTCCAGCCCCGCTACGACGCGGGCGCCCCGCAGCTCGTCTGGACCCGGCTGATCGATGACCTGGAGACGCCGGTCTCCGCCTACCTGAAGATCGGCCACGGCCGGCAGTACGCCTTCCTGTTCGAATCCGTCGAGGGCGGGACCTGGCGCGGCCGCTACTCGATCATCACGCTCGAGCCCGACCTCGTCTGGCGCTGCCGCGGCGAGCGCGCCGAGGTGGCGGAGGGCGACGACATCGCCGCCGGCCGCTTCACGCCGCAGTCCGGCGGCGCGCTGGACAGCCTGCGCGACCTGATCGCCGCCTCCCGCATCGATCTGCCGGACGGCCTGCCGCCGATGGCCGCGGGCGTGTTCGGCGCGCTGGGCTACGACATGATCCGCCTGGTCGAGCGGCTGCCCCACGTCAACCCGGATCCGCTCGATCTGCCGGACGCGGTGCTCACCCGGCCCTCGATCGTGGCGGTGTTCGATTCCATCGGCCAGGAGATCCTGCTGGTCACCCCGGTCCGGCCCGGCCGCGCCTCGGCCCGCGACGCCTATGCGGCGGCGCAGGGCCGCCTCGCCGGCGTCATGGCCGACCTGCAGCGGCCCGCCCCGCGCCTCGTGGGCAACGGCGAGCCGCAGCCCGACCGCTTCACCACGCCGGTCGGCCGCGAGGCCTATCGCGAGATCGTCGAGAAGGCCAAGGCCTACGTGCGGGCCGGCGATGTGTTCCAGGTGGTCCCCAGCCACCGCTTCCGCTCGCCCTACGCCCGCGACCCCTTCGCCCTCTACCGGTCGCTGCGGCGGATGAACCCCTCGCCCTTCCTGTTCTACCTGAACTTCGGCGACTTCCAGCTCGCCGGCTCCTCCATCGAGATCCTGGTGCGGCTGCGCGATCGCAAGGTCACCATCCGTCCGGTCGCCGGCACCCGCCCGCGCGGCGCCACGCCCGCCGAGGACGCCGCCCTCGAGCAGGAGCTGATCCACGATCCCAAGGAGCGGGCCGAGCACCTCATGCTCCTCGACCTCGGCCGCAACGACGTGGGCCGGGTGACCATGCTGAAGGAGGCCGGCGCCAATCAGCCGGCGTCGGAGGGCCGTCGGCCGCCGCGCGTGCGGGTCACCGACAGCTTCTTCATCGAGCGGTACAGCCACGTCATGCACCTGGTCTCCAACGTCGAGGGTGACGCCCCGGAGGGCCTCGATCCGGTCGACGTGCTCATGGCGGCGCTCCCCGCGGGCACGCTCTCCGGCGCGCCCAAGGTCCGCGCCATGCAGATCATCGACGAGCTGGAGGTCGAGAAGCGCGGCATCGGCTACGCCGGCGCGGTCGGCTACTTCGGCTGCGACGGCTCGGTCGACACCTGCATCGTGCTGCGCACCGCGCTCTTCAAGGACGGGACCATGTACGTCCAGGCGGGCGGCGGCATCGTCGCCGACAGTGATCCCGACGCCGAGTACGACGAGACCCTGCACAAGGCCCGCGCGCTGCGCCGCGCCGCCGAAGAAAGCTGGCGCTTCGTCTAGGCTCAGAGCGCGGCCCGGACTGACGTTCGCGGCCGTCCGAAGCCGGTTATTCCACGCCCGAATGACGGCGCTCCAGGGGTGGCGGTTTCATGGACCCAGTCGGCCTGTTCAGTCATCCCGACGTGCTGGATGCCGGGAGATTCCCTGCGTGATTTTCTTGACACGCGTCGGCCTCATATGTTCTACTTTTGTTCATGGCCGATCCGGCATCCACGGCAGCGAGGCGCGAGGCGGTGCTGCAGCGCGTGCAGCAGGTGCTGCTGGCGGTCACCGAGGACCTGGCGGACGCCGTCGCTTCAACGGCCGACGAGGACAAGAAGGCCAGGCTCGCGAACGCGCTCTACAAGATCACCCGCGGGCTCCGGCAGTCCATCTATCTGGAGGCCAAGCTCGAGCGCGAAGACGCGGAGGCCAGGGAGGCCGCCGTCCAGCGCGCGATCAGCGCGGCCGAGCCCAGGATTGTCCGTCGCAGGGCGCACATCGAGAGCCGGATCGAGCGCCGGATCTGGGACGAATACGACGCCGGGGACGACGACGAGTCCGCCCTGGGCGATGAGCTGATCGCGCGCGCCGAGGAATGGCTGGACGAGGCCTCCGAAGCCGAGGGCTTCCTCGACGAGTCCCTGGAGTCCCTGGTCGGGCGCCTCTGCGCGTTCCTCGGCCTCCATCTCGACCCGGCGACTGAGCCCCGGAATCTCGAACGGCATGCCGCAGCCCCGGCCTGGCCGAACTCCTCTTGAGGACCGCAGAAACGCTTCCGCGGTTCGTCTTCTTTCGTGTCTTCCGTGATTCTCTTAAGGCCCCGGTTTCAGCACGTGCTCGCTGATCACCGGCGGGGCGAGGATCATGGCGGCGGCGAAGGCCAGCGCGGAGAGCGCCAGCAGGCCCGCCGCGGCCAGCACCGGCCAGATCCGCTCGCGCGGCCTGGGCCGCGCCAGAAGCGCGCGGGCGCGGTCGATGGCGGCGGCGTCGAGGGCGGTTTCGGTGAGCGACATCTTGCCCGCAGCATCGCGGGAGTCGCCTCGGCCGCCAATCGGCGCGCTTGGCGTCGGGGCGCGCACGGCCTAGATGTGCCCGCATGATCCTGGTGATCGATAACTACGACAGCTTCACCTACAACCTGGTTCACTACCTGAACGAACTGGGCGCGGAGACGCGCGTCTTCCGCAACGATGCGATCACGGTCGAGGAAGCGCTCGGCCTGAAGCCGCAGGCGCTGCTGCTGTCGCCCGGCCCCTGCACCCCCAACGAAGCCGGCATCTGCCTGTCGCTGATCGCCGCCGCGCCGGCCGACCTGCCGGTGCTCGGCGTCTGCCTGGGCCACCAGGCGATCGGCCAGGCCCACGGCGGCGCGGTGATCCACGCCCAGGCCCTCATGCACGGCAAGATCAGCCCCATCCGCCACACCGGCCAGGGCGTGTTCCGCGGCCTGAAGAACCCGTTCAACGCCACCCGCTACCACAGCCTCGCGGTGCGGCGCGAAGACCTGCCGGCCGACCTCGAGGTCACCGCCTGGACCGACGACGGCGAGATCATGGGCGTGCAGCACCGGTCGCGGCCCGTGCACGGCGTGCAGTTCCACCCGGAATCGATCGCCACCGAGTGCGGCCACCAGCTCTTGGCCAACTTCCTCGAGATCGCCGGCGTGAGGCCGCTCGTCGAGGCCTGAGCCATGTCGGACGCCTTCAAGCCGCTGCTCAGCCGCCTGGCCGACGGCGCGACGCTCTCGGAGGCCGATGCGGGGACCTTCTTCGACGCCTGCCTGCGCGGCGAGCCGACTTCGGCCCAGGTCGCCGCGGCGCTGACGGCCATGCGGATGCGCGGCGAGACGGTGGGCGAGATCACCGCCTGCGCGCGGGCCATGCGCAAGGCGGCGGTGACGCTGGACCATCCGTTCGAGGTGATCGACGTCTGCGGCACAGGCGGGGACGGCCTGCACACCCTCAACATCTCGACGGCTGTGGCCCTCGTGGCGGCGGGCGGCGGGCTGAAGGTGGCCAAGCACGGCAACCGGGCGCTGTCCTCCAAGTCCGGCGGCGCCGACGTGCTGGGCGAGCTCGGCGTCGACATCGCGGCCTCGGCCGAGCAGCAGCTCAGGGCGCTGGACGAGGCCGGCATCTGCTTCCTGTTCGCGCCCGCCCACCATGGCGCGATGCGCCACGTGGCGCCGATCCGCGCCGAGCTCGGCTTCCGCACCGTCTTCAACTTGCTGGGGCCCTTGGCCAATCCCGCGAGGGCCCGGCGGCAGCTCCTGGGCGTGTTCGACACCCGCTGGGTCGAGCCGCTCGCCCGGGTGCTGGGCGCGCTGGGCGCCGAACGGGCCTGGACCGTCCACGGCCAGGGCATGGACGAGATCACCACCACCGGCGAGACCCAGGTCGCCGAGTGGCGCGACGGCCAGGTGCGCCTGTTCCGCATCACGCCGGAAGCCGTCGGCCTGCCGCGCGCCTCGCTGGCCGAGCTCACCGGCGGCGCCCCGAACGAGAACGCCGCGGCCCTGCGCGACCTGCTGGCCGGCGCCAAGGGGCCCTACCGCGACATCGTGCTGATCAACGCGGCCGCCGCCTTCCTGGTCGCCGACAGGGTCGAGACCCTGCGCGAAGGCGTCGAGCTCGCCGGCCAGGTCCTTGACGAAGGCAAGGCCGCCCAGGCGCTCGCCCGCCTCGTCGCCATTGCGCCCGCCCCCGAGCCCGCATGAACGACATCCTCGCCAAGATCGCCGCCTACAAGCGCCAGGACGTCGCCGCCCGCAAAGCCGCCCGTCCGCTGGCCGATATCGAGGCCGCCGCCGCGGCCGCCGATCCGCCGCGCGGCTTCAGGGCCGCCCTGCAGCGCGCGCAAGCGCCGGGCCGGCTGGCGCTGATCGCCGAGATCAAGAAGGCCTCGCCATCCAAGGGCCTGATCCGCGCCGACTTCGACCCGCCGGCCCTGGCCCGCGCCTATGAGCAGGGCGGCGCGGCCTGCCTCTCGGTGCTCACCGATGCGCCCAGCTTCCAGGGCGCGGACGCCGATCTCGCGGCGGCGCGGGCGGCGAGCGCCCTGCCCTGCCTCCGGAAGGAGTTCATGCTCGATCCCTGGCAGGTCGCCGAGAGCCGCGCCCTGGGCGCCGACGCCATCCTGGTCATCCTCGCCATGGTCGACGATGCGCTGGCGGGCGAGCTCATCGCCGCGGCCACGGCCTGGAACATGGACGTCCTGGTCGAGGTCCACGACGCCGCCGAGATGGCCCGGGCCGCGAGCCTGGGCGCGGCGATGGTGGGCGTCAACAACCGCGACCTTCGGACCTTCGCGACCGATCTCGGCGCCACCGAGCGGCTGGCGCGCCTGGCGCCGGCGGACGCGCTGCTGGTCACCGAGAGCGGCATCTTCACCCCGGCCGACGCCGCGCGCCTCGAACGCGCCGGCGCCGCGGCCATGCTGGTCGGCGAAAGCCTGATGCGCCAGGCCGACGTGGCGGCGGCGACCCGCGCCCTGCTGGCCGCCTGAGCGAGTCGGCGCCCGCGAGCTTCGCCGCCGGAAAATTCCGCAAATTTTTCAACTGCAAGCTTGGTAACTTGACTTTAATTCGGAACACCTAGAGAACATCCATTGACGTTTGTGCTTTGTTCTCGAAGCGCTACAACAAGGGATCCGAAGGGTCGCCGCCATGCTCACCCGCAAGCAGCACGAATTGCTCATGTTCATCCATGAGCGGCTCAAGGAGACCGGGGTCTCCCCGTCGTTCGACGAGATGAAGGACGCCCTGGGTCTCGCCTCGAAGTCCGGCATCCACCGGCTCATCACCGCCCTCGAGGAGCGCGGCTTCCTCCGCCGCCTGCCCCATCGGGCCCGCGCCCTGGAGGTGACGAAGCTCCCAACCCAGGCGACGGCGACCGCTCCGCCGAAGGGCCGCGCGCCGTTCAAGCCGCAGCTGGTCGACGCCGGCGCCGACGCCCCGGGGACGGCCAGCGACACGCGCGAGCTTCCGGTGCTCGGCCGCATCGCGGCAGGCACGCCGATCGAGGCCATCCAGCAGGAGCGCGACCGGCTGCCGGTGCCCGAGACGCTGCTCGGCGCGGGCGAGCACTTCGTCCTGGAGATCCAGGGCGACTCCATGGTGGGCGCCGGCATCCTGGACGGCGACTTCGTGGTCATCCGGCGCACCAACACGGCCCAGTCCGGCGAGATCGTCGTGGCGCTGGTGAACGGCGAGGAAGCCACCCTGAAACGGCTTCGCAAGAAGGGCGCCTCGATCGCTTTGGAGGCCGCCAACCCCGCCTACGAGACCCGCATCTTCGGTCCCGACCAGGTGGCCGTGCAGGGCAAGCTCGTCGGCCTCATCCGCCGCTATCACTGAGCGCGGGCGGGGCGCGATAGACGAAGTCGATCAGGAACACGCTCTCGCCGGAGCCGTGCCGGGCGACGCTCAGCAGATCATCCAAGTCCTGGAAACCTGACCGGCGGGCGATCGCCTCGGAGATGTCGTCCAGATCCACGTGCTGGATGCGGGTGACCTCGACGTGGCCGCGGCCCAGCGGATAGCGGCCGCCGAGCTTGACCCGCAGGCTCTTCCAGATCCTGACCGTGCAGGTGATCTCGCCGCGCATGATCGGGTCGCGCAGCCGCTTGGTGAACGACAGGCTCACCTGAGATCCGGGCCCCAGCTCCACGGCCTTCGCCCGCGCACATCCTGCGCCCAGAGGACCCGCCAGCTGCCGCCGGGACCGCGCCACAGCTCCGCCGAGCCGCCGCGCGCGAAATCGGCGCCGGTGAGCACCACGGGTGCGCGGCAGGCGTTCGGCTTGAAGTCGTTTCGGAGGATCACCAGCTCGGCGCTCGCGCAGATCTGGTCCAGGCGCTCGGACTGGAGCGGCCGCTTGAGGTTCCAGGCCGCCGCGACCTTCAGCGGCGCGCCGGCCTTGGGCGCGCAGCTCCAGTGGTCGCACTCGAAGCCCGGATCGCGCGCCGCCTCGCCGCCCGATGGATCGAGGCCGCGACGGCGCGCCCAGAGCTCGGCGCCGAACAGCTTCACGTCAGGCCGGAAGAGTATGGCCTCGCGGCCGCTCCGCACCGCCACCGCCGCGCCATCGGCCGCCGCCCAGACGTCCGGCGGCGTGGGCTTCGGCGCGAGCGAGATGGCGAGCGCCAGCGGCAGGCCGACCCATCGCAGCGGACCTCGCCACAGACACAGGATCAGCAAGCCGAGGAAGGCGGTGGGCAGCGTCCAGCCCGGCCCGCTCGCGACCACGAACTGCGCATAGGGCGCATGCGCCACGGCGCGCGAGATGTCGTTCATCAGGCGGATCGAGAAGCCCGCGACGTCGAGCGGTCCCTGCCCGAGGCCGAACGGCGCGAGCGCGGCGCCCAGCGCCAGCGCCGGCATCATCAGGAAGCTGGAGATCGGCTCGACCAGCAGGTTGGAGATCAGGCCCCAGGTGGACACGCGGTTGAAGTGCTGGATCGCAAACGGACCGGTCGCGGCGCCCGCCACGAAGCTCGCGGCCGCCGCCGCGGTGACCCAGCCGCCGAACCGCTGGATCATGCGGATCGGCCAGGGCGTGTTGATCTCGCGCACCGTCCGCGGCCAGACCTCGGCCATGGCGACCAGCGCGGCGGTGGCGGCGAAGGACATCTGGAAGCCTGGCTGGGTCACCGCTTCCGGCTGCAGCAGCATGACCGCCATCGCCGCGAGCGCCAGCGCGTGCAGGTTGATCGCCTGCCGGTCGACCAGGATCGCGCCGAACGCGATGACGGCCGTGATCGCCGCCCGCTCGGCCGGCGGCGGCCAGCCCGAAAGCACCAGGTAGGCGACGACAGCGGTGAGCGCCACGGCGGCGGCGACCTTCTTGCCGTGGATTCGCAAGGCCAGCCACGGCCAGGCGGCGATCATCATCCGCACGGCGAGGAAGACGAAGCCGCCCACGATCGCCATGTGCAGGCCGGAGATGGAGGTGATGTGGGCCAGCCCCGAGGCCCGCAGGTCGTTCACCTGATCGGGTGGGATGAAGGCGTCGTGCCCGGTGGTCATCGCCGCGGCCAGGCCGCCCGCCTCGATCCCCAGCGCGCCGATGATCCGCCGGGTCAGCGACCATCGAACCGCGTTGATGCGCATGGTCAGCCGCAGCCGCCTAGGCGCGACCTCGTCCGTGACCCAGGTCGACGGCGGACCGAGCGCGAATCCCACCCCGCCCACGCTCTGGAAGTAGGCGTCGCGGGCGAAGTCGTAGGCCCCGGGACTGGCCGGCGGCGGTGGCGCGTTGATCACCGCCAGCAGACTGATCGGCTCGCCCGGCGAGGGCGTGTAACCTTCGCGCAACGTCACCCGCACGCGAATGGGTGTGGCCTTGGCGGGCCAGTCGCCGATGCGGGATGGCGCGATCAGCAGCCGCCGCCCGCCCTGGCCCGGGCTTGCGATATCGACCACCCAACCCTCCAGTCGCTCGGGCGGACCGCGGGTCGGCGCCACCGGCGCCCTGACGTGGTCGGTGCGGAGCTTGGCGGCCGAGAAGCCGCCGATTGCGCAGGCGATCAGGACCAGGGCGGCTGTCGCGGGAGGCCCTGCACGCCAGCGGGCGACCGCCGCCACGAGGAGCAGCGCGAGGATCGCGCCCGCCCAGCCCAGCCACGCCTGCGGCTCGCGCGGGAGCCCGAAATAGACCCCGGCGCCAGACCCGAAGGCGACGGGAGTCCAGAGCGTCCAGCGCCGCCCCTGCCGCTCGATCTCGTACGCCAGCCAGGCCAACGCCTCGGCGGCGCTAGGAAGCCTCGGAAGCCGCGTGCTAAGAGGCGCGGGCCAGGCGCCGCCAGCCGGCGCGCCGCCAGCCTCCTCGACCTCCATGCCCGAGCGTTCCGTCGTCACCCGCATCGCCCCCTCGCCGACCGGCATGATGCACATAGGCACGGCTCGGACAGCGCTTTACAACTGGTTGTATGCGCGACACACGGGCGGCAAGTTCCTGTTGCGCATCGAAGACACCGACCGCGAACGGTCCACCGCCGAGGCCGTGGACGTGATCTTCGAGGGTCTGAAGTGGCTCGGACTCGAGCCCGATGCGACGCCCGTCTTCCAGTTCGCGCGCGCCGACCGCCACCGGCAGGCGGCTGACGACCTGCTGGCGCGCGGCGCCGCCTACCGGGACTACATGACGCCCGAAGAGCTCGAGGCCGAGCGCGAACTCGCCCGCGCGGAGGGCCGCGTGGTCCGCTCGCCGTGGCGTGACCGCTCGCCCAACGACGCGCCCGCTCGGCCATTCGTGGTCCGTCTGAAGTGCCCGCTGGAGGGCGAAACCCTGATCGACGATCAGGTGAAGGGGCCCGTCCGGTTCGAGAACCGCAATCTGGACGACCTGATCCTGCTGCGCACCGACGGCACGCCGACCTACAATCTCGCCGTGGTCGTGGACGACCACGACATGGGCGTGACCCACGTGATCCGCGGCGACGATCACCTCAACAACGCCGCACGGCAGACGCTGATCTACAACGGCCTCGGGTGGGAGGCGCCGGTCTGGGCCCACCTGCCGATGATCCACGGCCCTGACGGCAAGAAGCTCTCCAAGCGCCACGGCGCCCAGGCGGTCAGCGAGTTCGCCGACCTGGGCTACCTGCCCGAAGCCATGCGCAACTACCTCGCCAAGCTCGGCTGGGGCCACGGCGACGATGAGATCTTCTCGGACGACCAGGCGATCGCCTGGTTCGACATCAAGGACGTGGTCAGCGCGCCTGCCCGCCTGGATTGGGACAAGCTCAACCACCTCAACAACCACTACATCCGCCAGGCCGAGCCAGGCCGCCTGACGGACCTCACCCTGGAGATCCTGAAGAGCCGAGACTGGCGCCTGAAGAGCACCGATCGGCCGATCCTCGAGCGCACCATTCCGCTGGTCCGCGAGGGCGCCAAGACCCTGCTCGACCTGGCCGACGCCGTCGTCTTCGTGCTCAAGACCCGCCCGCTAAAGCTGCCGGACAAGGCCCGCAGCATGCTGAGCCGGGAAACGCTCGACCGCCTCGCGCGCCTGCGCGACGACCTTGCCGCTGCGCCGGCCTGGGAGGTCGCAGGGCTCGAGGCCCGCATCCGCGCGTTCGCCGAACGCGAGGCGGTCGGCATCGGCAGGTTCGGGCCGGCCCTGCGCGCCGTGCTCTCGGGCGGATCGCCCGCGCCGGACCTCGCCAGCGCGCTGGTGTCGCTGGGTAAGGATGAAAGCCTGGCGCGGATCGCAGATGCGCTTTCGCTCGTGCGCTAAACGGCTATAAGGCCCCGAACACGCGTTTCAATTTCCGACGGTTGAGGGAATCCGCATGGGCGACACGGCGAAGATCGGGATCGGCGGCAAGAGCTACGACCTGCCCGTTCTGAAGGGCACCACCGGTCCGGACGTGGTCGACGTGCGCAAGCTCTACGCCGAGGCCGATGTCTTCACCTATGACCCCGGCTTCACCTCGACGGCCAGCTGCGAAAGCAAGATCACCTTCATAGACGGCGACAACGGCATCCTGCTGCACCGCGGCTATCCGATCGACCAGCTGGCCGAGAACTCGAACTTCGTCGAGGTTTGCTACCTCTTGCTGCACGGTGATCTGCCGACCGCCGCCGAGTATGCGGAATTCGAGCACAACATCACCTACCACACGATGTTGCATGACCAGTTCGACAGGTTTTTCCAGGGCTTCCGGCGGGACGCTCACCCAATGGCGATCATGGTCGGCGCGGTGGGAGCGCTGTCCGCTTTCTACCACGACAGCACCGACATCGACGACCCGCAGCAGCGGACGATCTCGGCGCACCGGCTGATCGCCAAGATGCCGACCATCGCCGCGCGCGCCTTCAAGTACTTCCGCGGCCAGCCGTTCGTCTATCCGCGCAACGAGCTCTCCTACGCCGAGAATTTCCTGCGGATGTGCTTCTCGGTGCCGGCCGAGGACTGGAAGGCCAATCCGATCCTGGCACGGGCCATGGACCGCATCTTCATCCTGCATGCCGACCACGAGCAGAACGCGTCGACGTCCACGGTGCGCCTTTGCGCCTCGTCGGGCACGAATCCGTTTGCCGCGATCGCAGCGGGCGTCGCGTGCCTCTGGGGCCCGGCGCACGGCGGCGCCAACGAGGCCGCACTCAACATGCTCTACGACATCCAGGCGCAGGGCGGCGTCGCGAAGATCGGCGAGTTCATCGCGCAGGTGAAGGACAAGCACTCGAGCGTACGGCTGATGGGCTTCGGCCACCGCGTCTACAAGAACTACGATCCGCGCGCCAAGCTGATGCGCGAGACGTGCTACGAGGTGCTGAACGCGCTTGGCCTGCACGACGATCCGCTGTTCAAGCTCGCGATGGCGCTCGAGAAGATCGCGCTCGAGGACGACTACTTCGTCCAGCGCAAGCTCTATCCGAACGTCGATTTCTACTCGGGGATCGTGCAGAAGGCGATCGGGATTCCGGTGCAGCTCTTCACGGCGATCTTCGCGCTCGCGCGCACCGTCGGCTGGATCGCGCAGCTGAACGAGATGGTGTCCGATCCCGAATACAAGATCGG
>NZ_JAICYI010000094.1 GCF_025934275.1 Phenylobacterium sp. | reverse complement strand
TGGCCGTTCGCGGGCTCGACCGGGCCGATGGGCAAGCAGGCCGCCGAGATCGGCTACGATGAAACCGCCTTGGTCGTGCGCGTGGGTGCCGCGCCGGGGCTGAACTGGGTCGCCGCCGGCCTGGACGACGGGCGGGTCTGGGCCTGCGACCTGGCCGGCCAGAAGATCATCCCGCTGAAGGCCGAAAAGGGCTCGCCCATCTCCGCGCTCGCCATGTCGAGCGACGGCCGCCGCGTCGCCTGGGGCGACGAGGACGGCGGGGCAGGCGTCGCGGAGATCGCACAATAAAGAACCTCCCCCGCCGCGACTGCGACGGGGGAGGCGCTGGCTACGGTCGAGGGCGGCGGATCAGCGGTGGTCGAAATCGCCCCGCCACCGGCACACGCGGTGGTGATGGCGCCACACGCACACCCGGTGCCGGTGATGGCGCATGTGATGATCCATGTGGTCGTGATCGCGGTCCACCACGGCGGCGTCGCGATGGTCGCCGGGGTTGTCGCGGTGGTCGCCGTATGGCTGGGCCGCAGCGGCTCCGGCCAGGGCGGTCACGGCAAGCGCAATGATCAGTGTCTTCACAGGCGTTCTCCTCGGGTCGTGATCAAAGCCTAACGCCGTGAGGCGAAGGTTTGTTCGTTCCCGCGGTCGTCAGCGGTCGCCGCGGTCTCCCTGGCCGGGCTTGACCTTGGTCTTGGCGTCCTTCCGCTGGTCGGCGGCCAGTGAGCGCCCGACGTCCACCTGCTTGCCGAACTGGCCCTTTTCGTCACGACGCACGTAGCGCTTGTCGCCCTTGTGCGGCTCGATCAGCTCTCTGCCCGTCATCTCAAAATCTCCGGAATAGGGTTGCACTGGGTCAACGGGAGCGATTCCGCGCCGGTTCCCGGCAAAGGTCGGCGTCGGACCTGAAACAATTCTGCGGCCAAGCTTGGAACGCGAACCGGGGGTTCTCCGCTTCTGGCCTCGCGGTGCTTCCGCCGCGCTCGCTGCAAAGTCCCCGATGAACCTGCTTTTCCTGATTGCCCTGATCTGCGCCCTGCTGGGCCTGATGATCCCCAAGATCTTCGGGATGATCGGCCGCAGACGCTAAGGGCTTGAGTTCGCCGCCCGAGGCCCTAAAGCCTGGAGGCGGTATCAAGTCGGGGATTTGGTGACATGGCGGTCGCTCTGGCGGCTCTGGCGGCGGCGGCCGCGATCTCGGGCGTTCATCAGTACGAGCGCGTCGCGCTCTCGCCCAACGGCGCCTTCGTGGCATCGGTCGAATCCTTCGAGACGCCGCGCCGGCCCGAGGCGCCGCACGGCACGGTCGTGGTCCGCCGCGCCTCCGATGGCGTGGTCATGGCGACCTACGACCCCTGCGCGACCTGCCGCTATGACGATCCGGCCTGGTCGCCGGACGGCAAGACGCTGGCCTTCACCTCGTCGGACCGCAAGACACACACCTCGGCCCTGGTGTTCGGGGACACGAGCGGCGCCCACACGGTGCTGAGCTTCGATGGCCTGATCGCCAAGCCGCGCTTCTCGCCCGACGGCAAGGCGCTGGCGGTTCTGGCCACGGCCCATGCCCACAAGGAGGCGGGCGCGACGAGCGCGGGGACCCGCCGGGTGGGCGACCTCGACGCCGCCCCGGACGAGCGCCGCATCGCGGTGGTGGAGGGCCAGGCGCTGCGCATGGTCTCGCCGGGCGATCGCTTCGTCTACGAGTACGACTGGACCCCGGACGGCAAGGGCTTCGTGGCCAGCGACGCGCCTGGCGACGGCGACAACAACTACTGGGTCGCCCGTCTCGAGGCGGTGGACCTCGCCACCGGCCAGGCGCGCCTGCTGGCGGCCCCGAAGCTGCAGGTGGCCAACCCGCGCGCCGCGCCGGACGGCAAAAGCGTGCTCTTCATCGGCGGCCTGATGAGCGACTTCGGCTCGGTCGGCGGCGACCTCTACGCCGTGCCGATCGCGGGCGGGGAACCGCAGGACCTCACCCCCGGCTTCAACGGCAGTTTCACCTCGCTGATGCGCACCCGCACGGGCGTCTTCGCCACCGTGCTGGTCGGCGATCGCCAGAGCCTGGTGGAGATCGGCAAGGCGGGGCCGGGCAAGCCGCTGTGGACCGATGCGGCCAGCATCGGCGCGGGCGACGGCCATTTCTCAATGTCCGCTGACGGGCGCGAGCTCGCGACCAGCTACCAGACCTTCGCGCTCGCCCCGCGGATCGTGGCGGGCCCCCTCGGCAAGGCCGTGCCGATCACCCACGACAACGACGCGCTCACGGCCAACGCCGAGGCCAAGAGCGTCACCTGGACCAACGAGGGCCACCAGATCCAGGGCTGGCTGCTGACGCCCAAGGGCCTCACCGCCGGCAAGACCTATCCGATGGCCGTCCAGGTGCACGGCGGACCCTCCGCCGCGGTCACCCCGCGCTTCATCTGGGAGGGCGACGTCCACGCCCTGCTGGGCCACGGCTACTTCATCTTCCTGCCCAACCCGCGCGGCTCCTATGGCCAGGGCGAGGCCTTCACCAAGGCCAACATCGAGGACTTCGGCGGCGGCGACCTGCGGGACATCCTCAAAGGGGTCGACGCGGTGGAGAAGATCGCTCCGGTCGACGACCACCGCCTGGCGGTGATGGGCGGCTCCTACGGCGGGTTCATGACCATGTGGACCGTCACCCAGACCAACCGCTTCCGCGCCGGGGCGGCCGGGGCCGGCATCGCCGACTGGGTGAGCTACTATGGCGAGAACGGCATCGACCAGTGGATGGTCCCGTTCTTCGGCGGCACCGCCTACGACAACCCGGCCGTCTACGACCGCCTGTCGCCGATCCGCTACATCCGGCAGGCCAAGACGCCCACCTTCATCTACGTCGGCGAGCTGGACGTGGAATGCCCCGCCCCGCAGTCCATCGAGATGTGGCACGGGCTGAAGGCCATGGGCGTGCCGACCTCGCTGATGATCTACCCCGGCGAAGGCCACCACATCGCCGACCCGGTCCACCAGGCCGACATCGAGGACCGCGTCGTCGCCTGGTTCGACAAATACCTGGGGAGTTAGAGCGCCTCCGCCTCTCCGCCCGCCGCCCGGAGCGCCGCCAGCCGGCCGAACGCGATGGTCAGCGCCTTGCGCCGCGCACCGGCCAGCGGGACCACCGGCGCCTCGCGCAGCACCGCGCCCCCGAACCCGTCCGCCACGATCAGGCCGGGCTCTTCGGGCAGCACCTCGCGCGGGAACTCCGGGGCCACGGCGAAGGCGAAGGCGTCGCAGTAGGGCCCGTACTCATGCCACTTCTGGTCGGTGCGGAAGTCCTCCAGCCCCGACTTCACCTCGACGATGAACAGCTCGCCCTTGGGCCCCAGCGCCATCAGGTCGGCGCGCCGCCCGTTCGGCAGCGTCACTTCGGCGAGCGGCGCATAGCCCAGCGCGGTCAGGAGCCGGCCGGCGCCGCGCGTGACGCTGGCGGTGGTCTCGGGCCTGGAAACCGCGACGACGGTGACGGAGACGTCCATGTCGGAAATCTTGTTCCGGCTACGTTCGCGATGCAAGGGTCAGTGAGTAGGCTCGGCGTGGTGATGCTCAAAGACCGGTCGACTGCGCCAAGTCACGACTACGTGCCGAGGCCGCAGATATTCCCAGGTCTCGACCGCGGAAGCGACAACGATGATCCCAATGATTGCGATCAGGAAGGCGCGAAGGTTCAGCGACCTAGCTCCGCGGCGGCAGCGGGAATTCCAGGCGGTTCACGTCGAAGCCCAGCTGCTTGATCCGCGTCAGCGCTTCGCTGCGCACGGCGGCGGCCATCACCGGCTTCTGCGACATCAGCCACAGATAGTGGCCGTCGTCGGTGGAGAGGATCAGCCAGCCCTCGGCCGCGCGATGGTCCAGGACCCTGTATTCCTTGGAAACCAGCCCGCCGAAGAAGCTCATCTTGAAGATCGAGTTGGTGGCCGGATCGAGGCTGCGGGCCTTGGCCTTCCACTCCGAGACCGGGCCGTCGACGCGGCCCTTGTGGCAGGCCTGCACGACCGCGAAACCCTCGCCGGAGCGCGTCCAGTCGGAGGTCCCGGCCTCGCAGCCCTTCTGCAGCTGGTTCGGGATCCGCGCCACTTCGTACCAGCGCCCCGTCATCTGGGTCAGCTCGATGTGCGGCGCCGCGGCGGTGGTCGCAGCGGCCGAGCCGGGGCTGGCGGCCAGCGCCGGCGTGACGGCCGCGAACGCTGCGGCGACGGCGGCGGAGATCAGGGTGCGCTTCAGCATGGGCCCCAGATACGTACGTAACAGCGATATTGAAACCCGCGCGCATGTCGCGCCCGCCGGGTCATATGGCCGCAACATAGCACCCCAAGCTGAACCGTTGATGACAGGGAAGAACTATTCTCATCCGTCATCCCAGGCCTTGCAGGGGAACTACTCCGCCGCGATCGTCACGGCCCGCGCGCGATCCTGGAAGTTGATCGCCTGCAGGTAGGCGATGCCGGCCTCGGCGATGTCGTCGCCCGGCATCCGCAGGCCCTCGGCGGCGAGCTCGTCCATGTCGACGTACATGGCGTAGAAGCCGCGCGTCCGCTCGGTGATCAGGCCGGCGTTGTTGAGCGTCTTGATCAGCACCCGGAAGACGTTGGTCTCGCCCTTGAACTTGCGCGTCGGGTCGCGCTCCTTGCGGCGCTGGACGATGTCGGCGATCACCCGCTCGGGATCGAGGCCGAAGCGGCCGTAGATGTCGGCCATTTCCCGCGGGTCGCCGCGGTCGAAGAGCAGCTTCTGGGCGCAGTGGGCGGTCCAGTCCTCGACCTGGTTGCGCTCCGCCTCGGTCAGCTGCGGCACGGTGCGGTCGGCCCAGATCTTCCCGAACTTGTGGTGGAAGGCCTCGTCGGTCATCACCAGCTGGAACAGCTTCCGGGCCAGCGGGTCGCGGTTGTAGCGATAGCCGTTGGAGAAGGCGCCCATGGCCAGGCCCTCCACCAGCATCTGCATGCCGACGATCTTCTTGTAGACCTCCGGCGCCTCGATGATCTCGACGAGCAGGCTCTTCAGCGCCGTCCCGCACACCGTCGGCCGCCCCCAGCGCACCTTGATATACTTGGCGAAGGCGGTGACGTGGCGGGCTTCCTCGCGCGTCTGGTTGGCCGCGTACTCCTGGGCGCCCTGGTCGTAGAGCACGTGGCAGAGGCTGGCCGAGAGGTTCAGCGCGCCCTGCTCGCCATGCAGGATCGAGGAGAAGCTGCGCAGCTGCATGTAGTTGATGAAGCCTATCTTCTGCTTCGGATCCTTCAGCGTCTCGGCCACGTACGGCAGCCGCAGGATCGGCTGGGTCTCGTCCGGCATCAGCGCCTCGGTCTCCAGGTCGAAGGGCTCGGAGAAGTCGATGTACTTGGGGTCCAGCGGATCCCAGAAATGGTCGTGGGTGGCCGAGATGATCTTGTCGAAGGCGCTCGAGCGCTCGCCGTAACGGTCGAGCGTCAGCATGGACTCGAAGTCGTCCGGCGCGACGGCGCCGTACATGGCGTCCTTGGTGATGTTGCCGTCGGCCATCGGGGTCCTCCGCCGGATGCGTGGGCGATGTTCACCCTCGCGGCCCGCGGCGTCAAAGAAAATGGCGGGGGCGTCATTTCCCGCTAGTCTCCCCGACCAAGGGAGGCGGCGCATGGCGAGCGAGCGGCCGTTCGAGCTGGGCGACTGGCGCGTCGAGCCGGCGCGGGGCGCGATCGCGCCGCTGTCCGGCGGGCCCGAGACCCGGCTCGAGCCGAAGCTCATGGACCTGCTGCTGCTGTTCGCCGGCTCCGGCGGGCGCGTGCTCTCCAAGGACGAGATCATCGGCGGCGTCTGGGGCGGCCGCGCCATCGGCGACGACACCCTGGCCGCCGCCATGAGCCGCCTGCGCCGCGCACTCGGCGAGACCCGCGAGCATCGATACATCGAGACCCTGCCCAAGCGCGGTTATCGCCTGCTGGGCGCCGTCGAAGGGCCGATGGCCGCCGCGCCTGGGCGCGAGCCGCCGCGCGAGGCCGCCGAGCTGCTCGCCAAGGCCCGCGCCGCGCTGGCGGCCCCGCTGGGCCTGGCCCAGGCCCGCCTCTACTTCGACGCCGCGGTGAAGGCCGCGCCGGGCTGGGCGCCGGCGCACGCCGGCCTCGCCGAGGCGCTGATCGCCGAGCAGCTGACGAGCTCGGCCGAGGGGCTGCTCACGGCCGCCAAGGCCGAGGCGCGCACCGCGACCCTGCTGGACGAGAGCCTCGCCGCCGGCTGGGCGGCGCTGGGCCTTGCGATGCTGCTCGCCGAGCGCGCCTTCGAGCCGGCGGACGCGGCGCTCCGCCGGGCGATCGCGCTCGATCCTGGCCTCGGCCCGACGCGGCGCCACCACGCCTTTGCGCTGGCCGCCGTCGGCCGCTTCGTGGAGGCCGAGCGCGCGGCGCGCAAGGCGGTCGAGCTGGAGCCGGTGTCGCTC
>NZ_JAICYI010000063.1 GCF_025934275.1 Phenylobacterium sp. | reverse complement strand
ATGCGCGGCGGCCAGGGGGATGATTCCATCGCCGGCGGGATCGGCGCCGACTGGATCTCGGGCGACCGCGGCTCCGACACCGTCAGCGGCGGCGGCGGGGCCGACATCTTCCACAGCTTCTCCGGCGCCGGCGTCGACGTGATCCTCGACTTCAACGCCGCCGAGGGCGACCGGGTGCAGCTCGATCCGGGCACCAGCTACATGCTGAACCAGGTGGGCGCCGACACCGTCGTCGACATGGGCGATGGCGACGAGCTGATCCTGAGGAACGTGCAGCTCGCCACCCTGCCGCAGGGCTGGATCTTCACCCTCTAGACGGCGCCCGACGCACAATCACCGCAGACGGCCGGACGCCCGGGCCCCGTGCAGGGCCCCGCCGGCGGCGTTCGTCCTGATTTCTGCGCGACATGTGCCCTCCGCCACGCGGAAAGGTGTGGCGAGACGCCGCGCGGCCGGGCGTCGCAGCAGTTAAGCCTTGCAGCCCCATTTCGAACACTCTCGCAACCAGGTAGTCGTATGCCGACTGCGGTTTAGCTGAACTCGGCGGAACTGCAGAATATGTCTGAAAAACGGCATCATTGCTCTTCGGACACATCCGTAACTACCAAGCTTATCCGTAGAAGACCTGTGCGACATCTCGTCGGGTCAGAACTTCTCCAACGCGTCATCTAGGGTCCAGGTCCGCGTGACGGACGGGTCGCGCGGCATACGGCGCAGACGCGCCGAGCAGACCAGGAGTCCAGATGGCGGCGACGCTCACCTTCGACGACGAGTTCAACACCCTGAGCCTGTGGAATGGCTCGAGCGGCGCCTGGTCGACGACGACCGGCTTCTCGGATCCCGCCGGCAACGGCTCCTCGTACCCGGCCAACGGCGAGCAGGAGTGGTACATCAACGCCAACTATGGCCCGACCTCCTCGGTCCATCCCTGGACCGTCAGTGACGGCGTCCTGACCCTCACCGCGCAGCGGGCGGATCCTTCGATCGTGCCGTACCTGGGCTCCAACCAGGCGGGTTTCCCGGGCATGGGCGCGTACCAATGGACCTCGGGACTGATCGGGACCGACCACTCGTTCAGCCAGACCTACGGCTACTTCGAAATGCGGGCGCAGCTGCCTGCGGGGCAAGGCATGTGGCCGGCCTTCTGGCTGCTCAAGGAGGACGGTTCGTACCCGCCGGAGATCGATGTCATGGAGGCGGTCGGGAAGGATCCA
This sequence comes from Phenylobacterium sp., assembly GCF_025934275.1. Taxonomy (GTDB): domain Bacteria; phylum Pseudomonadota; class Alphaproteobacteria; order Caulobacterales; family Caulobacteraceae; genus Phenylobacterium. Next base: position 20,552 of record NZ_JAICYI010000063.1, on the reverse strand, counting down.
TCGACGGTCTACACCACGGTGCACACCGCCGAGACCGGCGTCCCCACGGCCGAGGGTCTGGGTGAGAACGTCGGCAACTTCGCGACGAGCTACCACGACTACGCGGTCGATTGGGAGCCGGACACCATCACCTTCTACATCGACGAGAAGCAGGTCTACCAGGTGGCCACGCCTGCGGACATGCACAGTCCCATGTACATGATCGCCAACTTGGCGGTCGGCGGCAGCTGGGCGGGCGCGCCGGACGCCAGCACCCCGGCCATCAACCAGATGAACATCGATTGGATCCGCGCATGGGATTCGAACCCCTACACGAACGGCGGAGCGATCCCGGGCGGCTCATCCCAGACGTCGGTCCCCCTGCCGGCGAGCGGGACCCCCGTGGCGGCCTCGGGGGCGCAGACGGCGCCGGACTTCGGTGGCTGGCTCGCGGGCGGCGATGCAAGCGACACGCTCACCGGAGGCGCGAACGGCGAGAACACCTTGCAGGGCGGGGCGGGCGACGATTCCCTGCTGGGCGGCGGCGTCTTCGACAGCCTGATGGGCATGCAGGGCAACGACAGCCTCGACGGCGGTTGGGGTGGCAACGATTGGCTGGTCGGCGGCCAGGGGAACGATCTTCTGGTCACCCACACCGGCGATGGGCTCCTGTACGGCAACCTAGGCAATGACACGCTGCAAGGCGCGGATGGCCATGATGTCATGCGCGGCGGCCAGGGCGACGACAGTCTCTCGGGCGGCGCAGGCGACGACTGGCTTTCCGGCGACCGCGGTCATGACACCGTCGCGGGCGGGGCCGGAGCCGACGTGTTCCACAGCTTCGCGGACGCTGGAGTCACCATGGTGACGGACTTCCACCCCGAGGAAGGCGACCGCGTCCAGGTCGACCCCGGCGACACCTATGCTGTGAGTCAGCAGGGCGGCGACGTGGTGGTCGACATGTCCGCCGGCGGCGAGGTGGTTCTGCAGAACACTCAGCTCTCGAGCCTGCACGACGGCTGGATCTTCGCCGCTTAACGGGCCGCCTGCTGCGCGTGGTCGGCCAGGATCATCGCGGCGCACGCCGTCAGGTTGCGCGCGGTCGGGATGTGCAGGAATTCGTTGGGCCCGTGGGCGTTGGAGTGCGGGCCGAGCACGCCGGTGATCACGAACTGCGAATGCGGGAACTTCTCCCCTAGCATTCCGATGAACGGGATCGTGCCGCCTTCGCCCATCAGCGCCGCCTCGCGTCCGAACGCGGCCTGGGAGGCGCGCTGCAGCGACTGCTCGAGCCAGGGGGCGAGCGGCGGGGCGTTCCAGCCGGAGCTCGCCTGATTGCCGTCGAAGCGCACTTCGGCCCCCTGCGGCGGATCGGTGGTGAGGGCCGCCGTCAGGGCCTGCTGCGCCGCGCCCGCGTCGGCGGTGGGCGGCAGCCGGACGCTGAGCTTCAGGGTCGTCCGGGGGCGCAGGACGTTGCCGGCGCTCTGCGGTGGCGGCAGGCCCTCGGCCCCCACCACGGCGAGTTGCGGCCGCCAGGTGCGGTTCAGAACCAGTTCGACCCCATCGGTGGTCAGCGGCCGCGTGCCGCCCGCGAACGGGAACTTGCGCCAGAGCTCCTCGCCCAGCGCCGCCGCGGCGACCTTGGCCTGGTCGATGCGCTCGGCCGGGACCTGGACGCGCAGCGCGTCGAGCCGGATCTCGCCGCTCGCCTCGTCTTCGATGCGCGACAGCAGCGCGCGGGCGATGCGGAAGCTGTCGGGCGCCACGCCAGAGGCGTCGCCTGAGTGGACGCCTTCCTCCAGCACCTCGACCGTGAGCAGGCCGCCCGCCAGGCCGCGCAACGAGGTGGTCACCCACAGCTGGTCGTAGTTGCCGCAGCCGGAATCGAGGCAGATCACCAGCGACGGCGAGCCGATGCGGTCGGCCAGATGGTCGACGTAGAACGGCAGGTCGTAGCTGCCGCTCTCCTCGCAGGCCTCGATCAGCACCACGCAATGGGCGCGCCGCACATTCTGCCGCTGCAGCGCCAGAAGCGCCGCGGTCGAGGCGTAGATGGCGTAGCCGTCGTCGGCGCCGCCGCGGCCATAGAGGCGCTCGTTGCGGATCACCGGCGTCCAGGGCCCAAGTCCCTCGGACCAGCCGGTCATCTCCGGCTGCTTGTCGAGATGGCCGTAGAGCAGGACGGTGTCGTCGATCTCGCCCGGCGCCTCGATCAGGATCACCGGCGTGCGTCCCCCGAGCCGCACCACCTCCAGCGTCGCGCCGGGGATCTCCTCGAGCTTGGCCTTGGCCCAGTGGACCATGTGCTCCACGGCGCGATCGATGTGGCCGGTCGTCTGCCAGTCGGGATCGAAGTGCGGCGACTTGGCGGGAATGGCGATGTAGTCGACGAGCTCGGGGACGATCTCCCGGCTCCAGATCTCGTCGAGGAAGTCGGTCAGGGCCGATACGTCCACGGGCGGTCTCCTGCTGGCGGCGGCCCGCTTTACAGCGCCGGGCGCGGCGCGTGGAAGGGCGATCGTGCGCTCAACCGGCGGCGCGCAGCGGATCGGTCGCGCAGTCCGCGCGACTGATGTCGACGCTGAAGAACGGCCGCCCCGGGCTCGGGTAGTAGGTGTAGCGAAGGCCATGGCGGCAGCCGGTCGCCTGCCCGGTAACCCAGGCCTTGTAGCCGGAGCGCGCATCCTGCCCGGGATCGGCTCCGAGGCGGCGCTGGAAGACCCTCTCGGCCGCCGCGCGATAGGCGGCGACGTCGCGGCCGTGGATGTTGATGTCGCACAGGCCCGGACTCACCCGGACGTTCGCGAGCCCCGGGTAGGCGCCGGCCCAGTAGGGGTCCGACCCGCCGGGGTCCATGCTGAACATAGGGCGGATGTAGTTGAGGCGCAGGCCGCGCATCGCCTCCCGTTCGGTCTTTTCGCCGAGCAGGTAGGCCAGACAGCCGCGATCGAGCACGTATTCGAGGGTCAGCGCCTCGGGCGGGACGCCGGCGGGGTTGGGGATCGGCGGCGTCAGGGCCGCGCAGCCCGCGAGCAGGGCGGCGGTGGCGGCCGCGAGCATTCGCCGGCCGCGCATTGGGGGCGAATCAGGCTTGGCGGGGTTCAGAGGCCGCGCAGGCGGCGCAGCAATTCGGCGTTCTCGATCCGGGCGCGGCGCTCGTTGATCTCCTGGTACAGGTTGACGGGGTCGGCGTCCTCGTCGAGCGGGGCGGCGAAGGCTTCGCGCCCGGGCATGATCGCGTCGGAGGCGGGCGTCGGCACGACATCGCTCGAAGTTGTCATGGTTCACGTCTCCCGCGCCCCGGGTCAGGGGCTCCCGCCTGTTAAGGTATCATTTACCTCCCGACGCGGCCAGAGCTTCGCCGGCCGGGAAATCCATTCCGTGGGTCACGTTTGGTTGAGGCGAAGCTTTCCGGGAAGCCCGAAAGATCGGGCCAAGCCGCGTTTCGGAAACGCAAAATCAGTGAACACGGATCAGGAAAGGCTTGGCTAGGCCGGCGCGGCGGACGTAACCTCCCGTCATCACGCCGCGTCGTGCGGGACAGGGCCCCTCTGCCGCTTTACGGCAGTCGCCGCGCCGCACGGGAGTAGAGCGTTTCGGGAAGGAATACGTTTTGCAGCGGACGAGTAGCTGGGGGCCTGAGTACTTCCACAAAGTCGTCGATTGTCAGTGGGCCTGTCCGGCGCACACGCCCGTGCCGGAATACATCCGCCTGATCGCGGAAGGCCGCTACAGCGACGCCTACATGATCAATTGGACGTCGAACGTCTTCCCCGGGATCCTCGGGCGGACCTGCGACCGGCCGTGCGAGCCGGCCTGCCGGCGGGGCCGCGTTGAGGACGAGCCGGTGGCGATCTGCAGGCTGAAGCGGGTCGCGGCCGACAACAAGTCCGACATCACCGGGCGGCTGCCGAAGCCCGCCGGCAAGTCCAACGGCAAGCGAATCGCCTTGGTCGGCTGCGGCCCGGCCTCGCTGACCGTGGCGCGCGACCTGGCCCCGCTCGGCTATCAGCTCGTCATCTACGACGGCGACGCCAAGACCGGCGGCATGATCCGCAGCCAGATCCCCCGCTTCCGGCTGCCGGAGGAGGTGATCGACGAAGAGGTGGGCTACATCACCGGCCTCGGCGGCATCGAGCTGCGGATGGGCGCGCGCATCGACAGCCTGAAGGCGCTGCTGGCAGAGGACTATGACGCGATCTTCGTGGGCTCCGGCGCGCCGCGCGGCCGCGACCTGGAGATTCCCGGCCGCGAGGAGGCGGCGGCCAACATCCACATCGGCATCGACTGGCTCTCCAGCGTCTCGTTCGGCCACATCGACAAGATCGGCAAGCGGGTGATCGTGCTCGGCGGCGGCAACACCGCCATGGACTGCTGCCGCACCTCGCGCCGGCTGGGCGGCGAGGACGTCAAGGTGATCGTCCGCTCCGGCTTCGAGGAGATGAAGGCCTCGCCCTGGGAGAAGGAAGACGCGATCCACGAGGACATCCCGATCATCAACTATCGGGTGCCGAAGGCCTTCACCCACGCCGAGGGCAAGCTCACCGGCGTGCTGTTCGAGGTGGTCAGGGCCGAGTACGACGAGAAGGGCCGCCGCAAGCTGATCCCCTCCGGCGAACCGGACGAACACTACGAATGCGACGACGTGCTGGTGGCGGTGGGCCAGGAGAACGCATTCCCCTGGATCGAGCGCGACATCGGCGTGGAGTTCGACGAAGCCTACGACATGCCCCGGGTCGACGAGGCGACCATGCAGTCGACGATCCCCCACGTCCTTTTCGGCGGGGACGCGGCGTTCGGCCCGAAGAACATCATCTGGGCGGTGGCGCATGGCCACGACGCGGCGATCTCGATCCACAAGCTGCTGAACGGAGAGGACGTGAAGGTCCGCCCAGCGCCCGACTTCTCGCTGGTCAGCCAGAAGATGGGCATCCACGAGTGGAGCTACGACAACGACATCTCCAACGACCGGCGCTACCGCGTGCCGCTGCGCGAGAAGGCGGTGGCGCTGAAGAACGTCAAGCTGGAGGTGGAGCTGGGCTTCGACCGCGACCTCGGCCTGAAGGAGGCGGAGCGCTGCCTCAACTGCGACGTGGAGACGGTGTTCGCCGACAAGCTGTGCATCGAGTGCGACGCCTGCGTCGACATCTGCCCGATGGACTGCATCACCTTCACCGAGGACGGCGAGGAGGCCGAGCTGCGCACCCGGCTCAAGGCGCCGGCCGTGAACCTGACCCAGGACCTCTACGTCTCCGGCGCCCTGCCGACCGGTCGGGTGATGGTGAAGGACGAGGACGTCTGCCTGCATTGCGGCCTCTGCGCCGAGCGGTGCCCGACGGGGGCCTGGGACATGCAGAAGTTCCTCCTCGATATGACGCATGCGGGGGCGGCATGCCTGAGCAACTGAAGCCGCGGGTGAACGACTTCGTCGTCAAGTTCGCCAATGTGAACGGCTCGGGGTCGGCGAGCGCGAACGGTCTGTTCGCGCGGGCGATCCTGCGGATGGGCGTGCCGGTGGCGGCGCGGAACATCTTCCCGTCCAACATCCAGGGGCTGCCCACCTGGTATGAGGTGCGGGTGACCGAGGAGGGCCACCTCGGCCGGCGCGGCGGGGTCGACCTGATGGTCGCGATGAACCCGCAGACCTGGGACAGGGACGTCGCCGAGATCGAAGCCGGCGGCGTTCTTTTTTACGATTCCACCAAGCCGCTGCCGGCGAGCAAATTCCGCGACGACGTCGCCGTGGTGGGCGTGCCGCTGACCGCCATGTGCAACGCCCGCTATCAGGTCGCGCGCGAGCGGCAGCTGTTCAAGAACACCGTCTATGTGGGTGCGCTGGCGGCGCTCCTGGGCATCGAACGCAAGGTGGTCGAGGAGTTGCTGGCCGAGGACTTCGCCGGCCGCCAGCGGCTGATCGACGCCAACATCGAGGCGCTCGGCCTGGGCTTCGACTATGTCCGCGAGCAGCTGAAGCCCTTGAAGCTGCAGGTGCGCCGCGCCGACAAGGTGGGCGAGCGGATCTACGTGGAGGGCAACGCCGCCGCCGCGCTGGGCGCGGTCTACGGAGGGGCCACGGTCTGCGCCTGGTATCCGATCACGCCTTCGACGTCGCTTGCGGAGGCCTTCACCGGCTATTGCCAGCAGCTGCGCACCGATCCAGAGACCGGCCAGGCGCGCTACGCCATCATCCAGGGCGAGGACGAGATCGCCTCGATCGGCATCGTGGTGGGAGCGGGCTGGAACGGCGCCCGAGCGTTCACCGCCACCTCTGGCCCGGGCGTCTCGCTGATGACCGAGTTCATCGGGCTCTCCTATTTCGCCGAGATCCCGGCGGTGATCTTCGACGTCCAGCGCGGCGGGCCTTCCACAGGGATGCCGACGCGCACCCAGCAGGCGGACATCCTGGCCGCGGCCTACGCCAGCCACGGCGACACCAAGCATCCGCTGCTGCTGCCCTGCGATCCGGGCGAGTGCTTCGAAATGGGCGCGCTGGCCTTCGACCTCGCCGACCGGCTGCAGACCACCATCTTCGTGATGCTCGACCTCGACATCGGCATGAACGAATGGCTGACCGAGCCCTTCAAGTGGGACGACGCCCGCAGGCTCGACCGCGGCAAGGTCATGACGGCCCAGGAGTTGGAGGCCGGCCGCGACTTCGGCCGCTACCTCGACGTCGACGGCGACGGGATTCCATACCGGACCTATCCCGGGACGCATCCGTCCCTGGGCGCCTATTTCACGCGCGGCACCTCGCGCAACCCCTACGCCCGCTATTCCGAGGAAGGCTCGGTCTACGTCGGCAACATGGAGCGCCTGCTCCGGAAGTTCGAGACGGCCAAGGCCCTGGTTCCGGCGCCGATCCTGCGCAAGGCGAGACGCAAGACGCCGGACGGGGTGCTGTACTTCGGCTCGACGACGGCGGCCATGCAGGAGGCGCTCGATGCGCTGGAAGGGCAGGGGCGGCACCTCGACGCCATGCGGGTGCGCGGCTTTCCGTTCGCCGACGAGGTCTATGCCTTCATCGCCGCCCACGAGCGGGTGTTCCTGGTCGAGCAGAACCGCGACGCGCAGCTCAAGACGCTGATCGTCACCGAAGGCGGCGTCGATCCGGCGAAGCTGGTCTCGGTCCTGCACTACGACGGAACCCCGATCACCGCCCGCTTCATCGCCGGCGAGATCGCGACGCTGATATCCGTCGCGCCGGTCATCGAGGCTGCCGAATGACCTACATCACCAAGCCCCAGCTGCATCATCCGGCGCTCGCGAAGAACGCGCTCGGCTATACGCGGCGCGACTACGAAGGGCGGGTCTCGACGCTGTGCGCGGGCTGCGGCCACGATTCGATCTCGGCGGCGATCATCCAGGCGGTCTACGAGCTGGAGCTGCCGCCGCACCGGATCGCCAAGCTCTCGGGGATCGGCTGCTCGTCGAAGACGCCGGACTACTTCCTGGGCCACAGCCACGGCTTCAACACCGTCCACGGCCGCATGCCCTCGGTGCTGACCGGCGCCAATCTGGCGAACCGCGACCTGATCTATCTGGGCGTCTCCGGCGACGGCGATTCGGCTTCGATCGGCCTCGGCCAGTTCGCCCATGCCATGCGGCGCGGCGTGAACATGCTCTACATCGTTGAGAACAACGGCGTTTACGGCCTGACGAAGGGCCAATTCTCGGCCACGTCCGACAAGGGCTCGAAGTCCAAGCGCGGCGTGGTCAACCACGACGCCGGCATCGACCTGGTCTCCATGGCGCTCACCCTCGGGGCGACCTTCGTGGCCCGCTCCTTCTCCGGCGACAAGGACCAGCTCACGCCGCTCATCAGGGCCGGGCTGATGCACCAGGGCGCGGCGTTCATCGACTGCCTCAGCCCTTGCGTGCAGTTCAACAACCACGCGGGTTCGACCAAGAGCTTCGACTATGTGCGCGAGCACAACGAGGCGGTGAACCGGCTGGACGTGATCACGCCGCGGGCGCCGATACACGTCGACTATGCGCCGGGGGAGACCGTGCAGGTGGCCCAGCACGACGGCTCGGTGCTCAGTCTGCACAAGCTCGCCGAGCTCTACGATCCCTCCGACCGCGCCGCCGCCCTGGGCTTCCTGCAGGCCAAGCAGGCGCTCGGCGAGATCGTCACCGGCCTGCTCTACATCGATCCCTCGGCCGGCGACCTGCACGAGGCGCTGAACACGGTGGAGACGCCGCTCAATGCGCTCGCCGAGCCGGAACTGGTCCCTGGCGCCGCAGCGCTCGAGGCCATCAACGCGAGCCTGCGCTAACGCCGGCAACGGAGCGGTTTAGCGCCGCCGGTGTGCGGCCGCGGCTTGGGCGGCCGTCATGGGGAGCTCGTCCAGGGTGAGCTCACCGTCACCCCGACGATCCAGCTGCTTGAACCGGCGATCCGCCGCCGCCAGGAACTCGGCCTTGGTGATGCGTCCGTCGAGGTTGGCGTCGGCCGCGGTCAGCGGCTCCGGCTCGGCGAGCAGTCCGTAAGCGGCGGCGCCGACGTACTGGATCGGCGCCTTGCGCTGAGCGCCCAGGCTCGGCGGCGGGCCTTGGGCGCCTTCGCCGAGATTGGGGTCTTGGCCGTAAGCGCCGAGACCCTGGACGAGGATCAGCTTGGCCGGCGGCGCGAGCGCGCCCAGCTCCTGCTGGCGGCGATAGACATCGGGTAGGAAGCGGTTCTCGTAGAAGCTGATCTCGGCGCTTTCGATGACGCCGTTTCCGTCGCTGTCGAGCGCGTCGAAGAACCCGGCGTGGTCGGCGCGGAACTCCGTCAGGTCGATCTTGCCATCGTGATTGAGGTCGGCCTGCTTGAACCAGAGCACGATCGGATAAGGGTCGCCCGGGCGGCCGCGATAGGGTTCGCCGCAGGGACTGATGAAGAGCTGGGTGAAGCCGGCGGCCTCGGGCGTGCCCGGCTGGGCGCCGAGGGCGGGGCTGCTCAGCATGAGGACGGCGGCCATGGCCAGGAGCGCGCGTCGCATCATGAACCCCGCGCCGCCAGCTGGCCCATGACGAACGCGTCCTCGCCGGCGGCGGCGAGGTTGGCGAGGACGCTCGGCATGTCATCGGGGCCGACAATGAGCATCAGGCCGACGCCGCAGTTGAAGGTGCGGCGCATCTCGGCGTCGGCGACGCCGCCCACGCCCTGCAGCCATTCGAACACCGGCGGCGCGGCCCACGCGTTCCAGTCGAAGCGGGGGACGAGGCCCTCGGCGACGGCGCGCGGCGGGTTCTCGACGAGGCCACCGCCGGTGATGTGGGCGAGGCCCTTGATGCGCCCGGCCTTCAGCTCGGGAAGCACCGAGCGGACGTAGATGCGGGTCGGCGTCAGCAGCGCCTCGGCGAGCGTCTGGCCGGATGCGAACGGCGCCGGCGCCTCCCACCCGAGGCCGGAGCGCTCGACGATCCGGCGGATCAGCGAAAAGCCGTTGGAGTGTGGCCCCGAGCTCGCCAGGCCGATCAGCAGATCGCCGGCGCGCTGGTCCGCCAGTCGCGGCAACACCTTGTCGCGGTCGACCGCGCCGACGCAGAAGCCCGCCAGATCGTAGTCGTCGCCGGCGTACATCCCCGGCATCTCGGCAGTCTCGCCGCCGACCAGGGCGCAATTGGCCTGCCGGCAGCCCTCGGCGATTCCGGCGATCACGCTCGCGGCGGCGTCCACATCCAGCTTGCCGGTGGCGATGTAGTCGAGGAACAGCAGCGGCTCGGCGCCCTGGGCAAGCAGGTCGTTGACGCACATGGCCACGAGGTCGACGCCGACCGTGCCGTGCCGGCCGGTCTTGATGGCCAGCATCAGCTTGGTGCCGACGCCATCGGTGGTGGAGACCAGCAGCGGGTCCTCGTATCCCGCGGCCCTGAGGTCGCAGAGGGCGCCGAACCCGCCCAGCGCCGGGATCGATCCGGGCCTGGCCGTGGAGCCGGCCAGCGGCTTGATCCTTTGGACCAGCGCGTTTCCCGCGTCGATGTCGACGCCGGCTTGCGCATAGGTCAGTCCGTTGGGCCGCTCGCTCATCGGGAAGGTCGACCTTCGAAGGGAATTGTGGCGCAAATGCGCGGATCGCGTCTTGCAGACTCGCACCGCCGCGAGGCTATAGCTAATCGATGACGCCGATCACCACCACCGCCGAACTGGCGGCGTTCTGCGACAAGCTGAAAGGCCAAGCCTTCGTCGCCGTGGACACCGAGTTCATGCGTGAGACCACCTACTGGCCGAGGCTGTGCCTGATCCAGGCGGCGGCGGCCTCGGCGGAGGCGGTGATCGATCCCCTGGCCGAGACCATGGACCTGGAGCCGTTCCTGGAGATCCTCCGCGACGGGCGGATCCTGAAGGTGTTCCACGCCGCCCGCCAGGACGTGGAGATCTTCAACAACCTGAAGGCCATGCCGCGGTCGCTGTTCGACACCCAGGTGGCGGCGATGGCGGCGGGCTACGGCGAGCAGATCGCCTACGACGCGCTGGTGCGCCAGATGCTGAAGATCGAGATCGACAAGTCCAGCCGGTTCACCGACTGGGCGCGGCGGCCGCTGTCGGATGCGCAGCTTTCCTATGCGCTCGCCGACGTGACGCACCTGGCCAAGCTGTATCCCCTGCTGCGCAAGCGCCTCGAACAGGAGGGGCGGCTGGGCTGGGTCTCCGACGAGATGGCGAGCCTCACCGATCCTTCCAACTACGACGTGGATCCGGAGAACGCCTGGCGCCGGCTGAAGCCGCGGCGGCATACGGCCAAGTACCTGGCGGTCTACCGTGCGGTGGCCGCCTGGCGGGAGCGCACGGCGCAGGCCCGCGACCAGCCGCGCGGCCGCATCCTGAAGGACGAGGCGATCGACGAGGTCGCGACCCAGGCGCCGCTCGACGCCGATGCGCTCGACCGGCTGCGCTCGGTGCCGAAGGGCTTTTCGGGCTCGCGCTTCGGGCCCGACCTGCTCGCGGCGGTGCGCGAGGCGCTGAAGGACCCCGACGGCTACGCGCCGGTGATCGAGCGGGCGAGGGCGCCGTCCTCGCCGGCGGCCGGAGCCGTCGTCGAGCTCCTGAAGGTGCTGCTCAAGGCGCGGGCGGAGGAGGCTGGCGTCGCCTCCAAGCTGATCGCCACGGTCGCCGACCTGGAGCTGATCGCCAACAACGACCAGGCCGATACCGCGGCCCTGAAGGGCTGGCGGCGCGAGGCGTTCGGCGAGGACGCCCTGAAGCTCAAGCGCGGCGAGCTCGCCCTGGTGCTGGACGGCGCGCGCGTGCGCGTGGTGGAGGTCCGGCGAACGCCGAAAGCCGCCAGCGCCGGCTAGCTCCAGCATCCGGCCTCGGTTCCTGAGGATGAAACCAAGGCATTGGAAAACCTGGCGTATGTCGCGCCATCCGGCGGTTATCCACAGACTGTCCACGCGCAGAACCAAGGTTCTCCCACAGCCGCCGGGCGCGCGCCCATTGCGCCCCGACCGGGGTTAGGGGAAGGTCCTCTTGCCGACAGGAACTGCGGCGCGACGGATCGGGAGACCGGCACGTTTCGGCGCAGGAGTTCTTCAAGGAAAGGCGGTCCGGGGCGACCCGGGTTTGCGGTTCTTGCGGCGCCGGGGGCGAGCGAGACGCTTCGGGGGGCGACCCCTGGCGCGAGGAGTTCCTTCCGGACCTGACGGCCTAGATCCCCCAACGGATCTGGTTCAGAGGGCGGCGGTTCGGGCGACCGGATCGTCGCCCTCTTGCCATGCGCCGACGCCTTCGCGGTAAGCTCGCCCACCCGCGGAGGAGGGCTCATCATGGACAAGCCGCTTCAGGGTCAGGTCGCGCTGGTCGCCGGGGCGACGCGGGGGGCGGGCCGAGGGATCGCCCGCGAGCTCGCCGCGGCTGGCGCCAAAGTCTGGTGTACGGGCCGCAGCACGCGTGAGCGTAGCGCGACGCCTGGCCGGCCGGAGACCATCGAGGAGACGGCGGAGCTGATCGCGGCCGAGGGCGGCGAAGCCGTCGCGGTGCGAGTCGATCATACGATCGAGGCGGAGGTCGAGGCCCTGGCCCGGCGCCTGCGCGAGGACGACGGTCGCCTGGACGTCCTCGTCAACGACATCTGGGGCGGCGACGAGATGGTCGACTGGAACGCCAAGTTCTGGGCGCAGGACATCGAAAAGGCTCGGAAGCTGGTCGATCAGGCCGTGTTCAGCCACCTCATCACCGCGCGCCATCTCGCGCCGATGATGGTCGCGGCCAACCAGGGGCTGATCGTCGAGGTGACGGATGGCGAGATGCCCGGCTACCGCGGCCAGGTCGTCTATGACTTTGTGAAGGCCGCAGCGATCCGGCTGGCCTATGCCTTCGCCTGGGACCTGGCCGGGACCGGGGTCACGGCGCTCGCGATCACGCCGGGATTCCTCCGCTCGGAGGCGATGTTGGACCGGTTCGGGGTGAGTGAGGCGAACTGGCGGGACGCCGCCAAGGAGCACTGGGATTTCCAGTTCTCCGAGACGCCGCGGTTCCTCGGGCGCGCCGTGGCGGCGCTCGCGGCGGATTCCAAGGTCGGGCGGAAGTCGGGGATAGCGCTCAACGTGGGGGATCTGGCCGAGGAATACGGCTTCGACGACGCGGACGGGTCGCGGCCGCACTTCTGGCGCAACGTGGACGGCTGGCTGGAGACGCAGATCGCCGAGGATGGCGAACTGAAGGGCAAGGCCCGCCGGATGGCCCAGGCGCGCTATGTGCAGATCCATCCCTCGGCGGCGCACGCGGCGAAGGCGAGGCGCTTTGCGGAGAAGCTCGGGATGCGCGGATTGGGCGCCGGCCTCAGGCCGCTCGACGTCGCCGCGCCCCGGCGCGATGGCGACTAACCGAGCTCCGGCTTCAGCTTGAGCACGGCGGCGAGCGTCTGAGCGCGCTTGGCGGTCTGCTCGCCCAGCAGCATGTCCTCCCAGCCCGGCGCGGCGGTAAGTGCGAGGCGCTCGCCCTTGATCGCCAGGCTGGAGCGCTCCAGGAGCCGTGGATTGCGACCGGAGAGGTCGCAGCCAAGTCGGATGGCCGCGCCCAGGGCGCGCGCCCGCTGCCGCCGCTCGGGGCTCAGCACCCGCGCCACGGTGGCTTCCTCGGGCGTCGTGCTGGCCGCGGTGTGGCGCGAGAACATGGCGCTCGCCAGGAACGCCCGCTCGGTGTGGTTCATGCCGGCGATCGGCGCCCGCAGCACCTGCTCGAAGACGACGTCGGCGCGATGATCCGGGTGCAGCCGCGCGCCGAGATCCGCCAAGCGGCAGGCGGCGGCGATGAGGGTGGCCTCGCGGTGGTTCTCGAACAGGGCGGGAAGCTTCTCGAAGGCCGGCGCGATCCAGGCCTCCAGCGCCCCGCCCAGTTCGGGTGAGAGGCCGCGCGCCGCGGTCAACACTTCGCAGCCCTCGATCAGCGGGTCGCGCCGGCGGACGTCGGCCGCCATCGAATCCAGCAGCAGGCCCTCGCGAAGCCCGAAGGCGGAGACCGTGACGCGCTTGACCCCGAGCGCCTGGATCACGCCCTCCAGCACCAGGGCGGCGTAGGGCAGGGTCTCGAAGCGCTTCTTTGAGAGGCCCTCGATGCGCTGCAGCGAAGCCTTGGATTGCCGCGCGACGAAGCGGGCGACATCAAGGGCGTCGGAGCGGCCCATCTCGTACTGGTGGGCCACGCGCAAGGGATAGTCGGCGAGCTCCATATGCAGCAGGGCGAGGTTGCGCCAAGCCCCGCCGACCGCGTGGAATTCGCGGCTGGCGAAGCGGTTGGCCTGCGGCGCGAGCGCCGCCTCGATGGCGTGGCGGGTGCGGTCCATCGCTAGCGGCCTTGGCGCGCCGAGCGCGAAGGGCCCGAGCGGGAGCGACAGGCCGTCGGCGGCGCCCGCGTGCCCATCCAGGCGCACGAGCTCCAGGCTCGAGCCTCCCAGGTCGCCCACCACGCCGTCGGCGTCCGGCTGGCCGGCGATCACGCCGAAGGCCGCATAGTGCGCTTCCTCCTCGCCCGACAGCAGCCGCACGCTCAGCCCGGTCTCCTCGCGGACCCGCTTCATGAACATCGGTCCGTCGGCCGCCTCGCGAACCGCGGCGGTGGCCACCACCTGCACGTCCTCGCCGCTCCAGCCGTCGAGCAGCGAGCGGAATCGCCGGAGCACGGTGAGGGCGGCCTCGATCCCCTCGGACGAGAGCCGGCCGGTCGCCGGAAGATCACGGCCGAGGCCGGCCAGCGACTTCTCGTTGTAGACGGTCCAGATGGCGCGTCCATCGAGCCGGTAGATCACCAGGCGGACCGAGTTGGACCCGATGTCGACGACCGCCGCCTGGCGGGGCTCGACTCGGCTATCCGCGCGCAGCCACATGATCGATCGCGCGCGGCATGTCCTTCACCTTCTGGCCCCGCCCCGACAGGCTGGGATTGGTCATGAAATACTCGTGCGCGGAGAAGGCGCTCGGATGGTCCCAGGACGGTTCCCGCGTATAGCGGCCGTCGGCGTCCAAGGTCCAGCTCTGCGCTTCGTCCTTCAGGTTGGCGAGCATGATCTGCTGCAGAACCTGCTGGTGCACCGTCGGGTTCTCGATCGGCGTGAGGCACTCGATCCGGCGTTCGAGGTTGCGCGGCATCCAGTCGGCCGAGGAGATGAAGACCCGGGCGCGGCCGGAGGGCATCGGCGCGCCGTTGGCGAAGGCGACGATCCGGCCGTGCTCCAGGAAGCGGCCGACGATCGACTTGACGCGGATGTTCTCGGAGAGCCCCGGAACGCCCGGACGCAGACAGCAGATGCCGCGCACCACCAGGTCGATCGACACCCCGTCGCGGCTGGCCGCATAGAGGGCATCGATGATCTCCGGGTCGACCAGGGCGTTGAGCTTGGCCCAGATCGCGGCCGGCTGACCGCTCCGCGCGTTCTCCGCCTCCTGTCCGATCAGTCGCAGGAGGTCGCGCTTCATGGTGATCGGTGAAAAAGAGAGCTTCTCCAGCCGCTCAGGCTGGGCGTAGCCGGTGACGTAGTTGAACAGGCGGATGGCGTCGCGGCCCAGCGCCGGGTCGGAGGTGAACAACGACAGGTCGGTGTAGATGCGCGCCGTCACCGAGTGGTAGTTGCCGGTGCCGAAGTGACAGTAGGTGCGCAGCGTCTCGCCTTCCTTCCGCGCGACGGTCGAGAGCTTGGCGTGGGTCTTGTACTCGATGAAGCCGTAGACCACGTGCACGCCCGCCCGCTCGAGGTCGCGGGCCCACTTGAGGTTCGCCTCCTCGTCGAAACGGGCCTTGATCTCGACGACGGCGGTGACGTTCTTGCCGTTCTCGGCCGCCTCGATCAGGGCCGCGACGATCGGGCTCTCCTTGGAGGTCCGGTAGAGCGTCTGCTTGATGGCCACGACGTTGGGGTCGCGCGCGGCCTGCCTGAGGAACTGCACCACCACGTCGAAGCTCTCGAACGGGTGGTGGACCAGGATGTCCTTCTCACGGATCGCGGCGAAGCAGTCGCCGCCATGGTCGCGGATGCGCTCGGGGAAGCGCGGCTCGTAGGGCTTGAAGCGCAGTTCGGGCCGGTCGCTCGGGATCAGCTGGCTGAGCTCGTCCAGCCCGAGCAGGCCTTCCACGAGGACGATGTCCTGCGGCTCGGCCCTGAGATTGGTCGTGATGAAGGCCTGCAGCTCTTCGGGCATGGCCGCTTCGACCTCGACGCGCACCACCGAGCCCATCCGCCGCTGCTTGAGCAACGCCTCGTATTCGCGCACCAGGTCCTCGGCCTCCTCCTCGATCTCGACGTCGGAGTCGCGGATCAGCCGGAACACCCCCTGGCCCTCGATCTCGCAGCCGGGGAACAGATGGTCGACGAACAGCGCCAGGAATCCCTCCAGCGAGACGAAGCGGCGCTCGGGGCGCTTGCGCCCGGACCTGGCGGCCGGCAGCTCCCAGAAGCGTGCGACCTGAGCCGGGATCGGCACCAGCGCGTAGAGCAGCCGATTGTCGGAGCCGCGCCGCAGCTTCAGCACCAGCGAAAAGGCGAGGTTCGGGATGAACGGGAACGGATGCGCCGGGTCGATCGCCAGCGGCGTCAGCACCGGAAACAGCTGCGAGAAGAAGGTCTCCTCGAGCCCCGCCCGCTCGGCCGGGGTCACCTCGGCGGCAGGCGCCAATACCAGCCCCTCGGCGGCGAGCTGGCCGCACAGCGCGCCCCAGCGGGCCTGCTGGTCGGCCATTAGGTCGGCGGCCTCGGCGTTGACCCGCTCAAGCTGCTCGGCGGGGGTGAGGCCGTCCTGGCTGATCACCTGCACGCCCTCGCGAAGCTGCGCCTTCAGGCCGGCCACGCGCACCATGTAGAACTCGTCGAGGTTGTTGGCGCTGATCGCCAGGAAGTTCAGCTGCTCGAGCAGCGGATGGCGCGGGTTCATGCTCTCGGCCAGCACCCGCCGGTTGAAGGCCAGCCAGGAGAGCTCGCGGTTGAAGAAGCGGGCGGGCGAGGCGGCGAGCGCGTCATCCCAGGCATGGACGGCGTGCGCGGCATCGTTCGCAACGGGCGATGCGACGGGCGCAGCAAGGCTCATTCCAGGCGTCTCCAAGGGGCGGCCAGTCGCCGGCAAGATTAGACCCGGACATTAACCCAGATGTGAACGCGCCCGGGAAAAAGCCAGATTTGCTCAATCGCCCTCGAGAATCCGCCGCGCCAGCACCCGCGACACGGGCTTGAGGTCATCGGGCGCTTCATCGAGCTGGCGCACCACCTCGCGCGCGGCGGCGGCCGAGCGCTCGATGCGGCGCAGGAGGAAGGGATAGACGTCGCCTCCGGGGCGGATGTTCCGCTCCTTGAAGAACTTGCGCAGGAGGCCCTCGAGGACCTGGTCATCCGGCGGCTCGATCTCGGCGACGGGAAGCGCGTTCAGCCGCGAACGCAGGTCGGGCAGCCCGGCCGGCCAGGCGATCGGCGGCGTCCGCGCGCTGAGCAGCAAGCCACCGCCGCGCTTGCCGGCCAGGTTGATCAGATGGAACAGGGCCTCGTCGGAGACGCCCCGATCGACGTCCTCCAGGAGCGCGGGCCGACCGTCCGCGGCGGCGACCTCGGGCGCCAGGCGCTCGAGCGCCACCGCGCGCGCATTGCCCGCCCAGGCGAGCGCCAGATGGGTCTTGCCGACGCCCTCCGGCCCGACGAGCACGAGGCAGCCGCCGTACCAGCGCGGCCAGGCGTCGATCGCCGCCGTCGCCTGGGCGTTGGAGGGCCCATGCACGAACTCGTCGCGGGCGTAGGAGGCGGGCCGGCCGAGCCTCAGGCGAAGCTGTCGGGCCATGGCGCAGGCGGGGCGGAACGGGTCACGCGCGGGCTTCTAGACGCCCCGGCCGGCGGCCGCCAGTCGAGGATTGGGGCGTCCGAGGCGCTCAGGCGGGATCGCGCGCGCCGGGCTCGCGGCCGGCGACCAGCGTCCAGCCCTCCGGCTTCAGGAGCTCGATCGGCGAGAAGCGGACCTTGTAGTCCATCTTCTCCGACCCCCGCACCCAGTAGCCCAGGTAGACGTAGGGCGACTCGGAGAGCGCGGCCTGGACCACGTGGTCGAGGATCACGAACGAGCCGAGGCTGCGGCGGCTGATGTTGGGATCGTAGAAGGACTAGACCAGCGAGAGGCCATCGCTCATCACATCGACGAGGGCGCAGGCCATCAGGTCGCCCGGGCCGCTGCCGTTCGGCCGGACGCGGTATTCGACGATGTGGGTGCGGACCGCGGTGTCCTCGACCATGGCGACGTAGTCCGGCCAGGTCATCTCGGCCATGCCGCCGTCCGCATGGCGGACGTTGAGGTAGCGCCGCAACAGGTCGAACTGCTCCATGGTGGCTTCGGCCTCGACCACGTGCCGGGTCAGATCCTCGTTGCGCGAAAGCGTCCGGCGTTCGGAGCGGGAGAAGAGGTAGTCCAGCACCGGAATCCGCGCCGAGACGCAGGCGGCGCAGCCCTCGCAGGCCGGGCGATAGGCGATGTTCTGGGAGCGGCGGAAGCCGACCTGGGTGAGGCTGTCGTTCACCGCCGCGCCGTCGGCCAGCGGCAGGTGGGCGAACACCTTGCGCTCGTATCGCTCGGGCAAATAGGGGCAGGGCGAGGGCGCGGTCAGGAAGAACCGGAGCTGACGGGTCGGAAAGTGCTGCGTCACGGACTTCGGATCGCCCTAATGCTCACCTGCGCGGCTCTGACGGGATTAGGCGTCATGCCGGGGCTTTGCGCAAGGCTGAGCCGAAGCTAGAGGCCTGAATCCGGTGGCAGAACCGGCGCCTCTCGCAACAACACGATGGCGATCCGACGGTTGCCCGGCAGAGTCGGATCATCGGGATAAAGCGGCTCGGAGGCGGCCTTGCCCGAGACTTGATAGACGCGGTCGGGGTCGACGCCGGCGCCCTGGAGCACCTTCCGCGACGCTTCGGCGCGCCCTGAGGACAGCGTCCAGTCGCCGTCGCTCTTCCTGCCGCCGGTGCTGGCCGAGGTGTGGCCATAGATGCTGATTCGGTTCGGCAGCTGGTTGATCACCTTGGCGACCGCCCGCAGGAGCAGCGTCGCCCGGGCGTTCGGCTTGGTCGAGCCCTCGTCGAACATCGAGCGGCCCTCCTGGTCCACGAGCTGGATGCGAAGGCCCTCGGGCGTTTGGTCGATGATGATGTTCTTCGAGAGCTCCGCCAGCTCCGGCATGTCCTGCAGCGCCTGGCGCAGGGACTGGGCCGCCGACTGGAAGGCGGCCGCCTCCCGCTTCTCCAGCTCCTTGCGCAGCGCCTCGGTGTTGGCGCTCTCGGCGTTGGCCTTGGAGGCGTCCTTGTTCTTGCCGTTGTTGGGGTTCTTCGAATCCGGCGCCAGGTCCTGGATGATCGAGGACGAGCCCTGGCTCTTTGAGCCGTCGGAGCCCAGAGCGGTGCCGCCCAGGATGCCGCCGGAGCCGGAGGTGGTTTCCGACACCGACGCCGGGGCGAAGTAGTCGGCGATGCCCCGCTTCTGCTCGGGGCTGGTGGTGTTGATCAGCCACATCAGCAGGAAGAAGGCCATCATGGCCGTCACGAAGTCGGCGTAGGCCACCTTCCAGGCGCCGCCGTGGTGGGCGCCCTCGACGACCTTCTTGATCTTCTTGACGACGATCGGCTGCTCGCCCACCGACATCGGCAACACCTCACGCCCGGACTGACTCGCGTCAGCCTGCGCGAGGCCCGTTAAGATGGCGTTGCGGAGAGAGTTAATGCGCGGAGAGCTGGCATGAGAGTCGCGTTCGCGGGGCTGGGCGTGATGGGCTTTCCCATGGCCGGGCATCTGGCCAGGGCCGGGCGCCAGATGACGGTGTTCAACCGCAGCCCCGAGAAGGCGCGGCGCTGGGCCGGGACCTACGCCGGGCGCGCCTGCGCCAGCGCGGCCGAGGCGGCCAACGACGCGGAGCTGCTCGTGCTGTGCGTCGGCAACGACGACGACGTGCGGCAGGTGGTGCGCGAGGCGCTCCCCGCCATGGCGGCGGGCGCGGTGGTGGTCGACCACACGACGACCTCGGCGGTGGTCGCGCGGGAGATGGCCGCGCTCGCGGCCAAGGACGGGCGCGGCTTCGTCGACGCCCCGGTCTCCGGAGGACAGGCCGGCGCCGAGGCGGGCCAGCTCACCATCATGTGCGGCGGCGAGGCGGCGGCCTTCGAGACCGCGCGGCCGGTGATCTCGGCTTACGCCAAGGCTGTCCGGCTGATGGGCGGCCCGGGTTCGGGCCAGCTCACCAAGATGGTCAACCAGATCTGCATCGCCGGCGTCGTCCAGGGGCTCGCCGAGGGCTTGCATTTCGCCCGCCGCGCCGGGCTCGATCCGGCGGGCGTGTACGAGGCGATCTCGAAGGGCGCCGCTCAATCCTGGCAGATGGACAATCGCTGGAAGACCATGAGCGAGGGCAGGTTCGACTTCGGCTTCGCCGTCGACTGGATGCGCAAGGACCTCGGCCTGCTGCTCGACGAGGCGACCCGCAACGGCGCCCAGCTCGACATGACGCGCATGGTCGACGGGTTCTACGCCGAGGTGCAGGCGATGGGCGGCGCCCGCTGGGACACCTCGAGCCTGGTCGCGCGCCTGGAGTCTCCGGCCAAGTGACCGAACTCCGCACCGAGCGCCTGACGCTCGCCCCGCCGACGCTCGAGGACGCGCCGTTCGTGCTGGAGCTGCTCAACGATCCGGGCTGGATCGCCAACATCGGCGACCGCGGCGTCCGCACGCTCGAGCAGGCGCGAGCCTATATCGGCGAGCGGTTCGCGAAGACGCCCTGGTTCGTGGTGCGCGATGCGGAGGGCCGGCCGCTCGGCATGTGCGGCCTTGTCGAGCGCGACGGCCTCGATTGCCCGGACATCGGCTACGCCTACCTGGAGCGGCATTCCGGCAAAGGCTACGCCACCGAGGCGGCGCGCGCGGTCCTCGCCTACGGCCGCGAGACCCTCGGGCATCAGCGGATCGCAGCGATCACCGCGCCTCACAACACACCCTCCCAGCGCGTGCTGGAGAAGATCGGGCTGCGCTTCGTCCAGATGATCAACCTGCCGGGCCACGCCGAGGCGAGCGCCTATTTCACGACCTGAGGCGCGCGATGGCCAGGGCTGGTTAAGCGGACCTTAGCGAACCTCGGTTAGCAGGTT
>NZ_JAICYI010000023.1 GCF_025934275.1 Phenylobacterium sp. | reverse complement strand
TCCGTCTGGTTCGGATCGTCCGGGATGACGAAGCCGTAGCCCTTGCCCGCGTCGAACCACTTAACACGCCCGGTGATGCGCAGCGCGATCGCTTGCGCCTCCACCTCATCCAATTCCAAAGCCGCCATCTGCCCCTCGGCCCACTACTTGGCCAAGTATAACACTGTTCTTGTAACTTGAGGGTCGTCAATGGGATTTTGGCGAGAGCAGTAAGGCGCAGGCCCTATGGCGGCGCGGCGCGTGGCAGTCCCTAGGGGAGTCGAACCCCTCTTTTCAGGTTGAAAACCTGACGTCCTAACCGATAGACGAAGGGACCGCGGCGTCGCGAAGGGCGGCTCTATAGACCGCCTTGCCCGGGCCGCGCAAGGCCGCCGCCGGGCGGGTCAGGCGAGCGCGGCGAGCACCTGTGGGACGAGGACGTCGAGGTCTGCTGGACGGCTCGTATCCACGCGGATCAGGACGCCCACGCCGAGCGGGGATTCATAGAGCGCCGCACGGGCCGGTTGCCGTCCTTGCAGACGTAGGTGAGGTCGAGGCGCTCGGCGAGCGCTCTGGCCAGCGTCGACTTCCCCGCGGCCGGATAGCCCGACATCACCACGATGCGCCCCATCCCGCCTCCGCGAGCTGATCGAGGGTTTCGTGACAGTCAGACTGTCATCCGCTCAGCGAGGCTGTCAAAGCCGCCGGGGATCGGCGACGTCCTCGATCTCGAGCTGGACGCTCTCGCGGCCCTGCCAGTCGTCGGGCTTGAGGCGTCCCACCACGTGCACCGCGCCGCCCTCCTGCAGCAGCCGGCGGCCGGCTTCGGTCTCCTCCACGCGCCAGGCGACGGCCTTCACGCGGCCGCCGGAACCGTCGGCCAGGGTGCAGCGGACATGGCCGCCCCTGAGCGCCGCCGGCCGCTCGATGCGCGCGTTGGCGCAGGCGAACAGCGGCTCGGGATTGCCCGGCCCGAACGGCGCCAGGCGCTGGAAGTCAGCCCAGAGCGCCCGGTCGCAGGCCCGGGCGGTCACCAACGCGTCGATGTCCAGACCATCCTCGGCGGCGGCGAGACCGGCCTCATCCGCCAGGCGCTCGCAGAGGAAGGCGCGAAGCTCAGGGATGGCGTCGGGGCGGACCGACAGCCCCGCGGCCATGGCGTGGCCGCCGCCGGCCAGCAGCAGGCCCTCCTCGAACGCCGCCTGCACCGCGCGGCCGAGGTTGACGCCCGGCTGCGAGCGGCCCGAGCCCTTGCCGACGTTGGCGGCGCGATCGATGCCCACGACGAGCGCCGGCTTGCGGTAGCGCTCGCGCAGGCGGCCGGCGACGATGCCGATCACGCCCGGATGCCAGCCGTCCGCGGCGACCAGCAGGCACGGTGCGTCTGCGGCCTGGTTGGACTCCTGCTCGACCATGCGGACGGCGGCCGCGAGCACGTCGGCCTCCACCTCCTTGCGCGAGGCGTTGAGCGCATCGAGCTCGGCGGCGAGGCGGGTGGCGGCCTCCGGATCGTCAGTGGAGAGCAGGCGCGCGCCCAGGTCCGAGCGGCCGATCCGTCCGCCGGCGTTGATCCGCGGCCCGAGGATGAACCCCGCATGGAACACCGAGGCCGGCCCCTTGCCGTTCGCCACATCCATGAGCGCCTTCAGCCCCGGATTGCGCCAAGCGGACATCACCTTCAGCCCCTGGGCCGCGAGCGCGCGGTTGAAGCCGGTGAGGTCGGTGACGTCGCAGATGGCGCCCATGGCGGCGAGGTCGAGCCACTGCCGCAGGTCCGGCTCGGCCCGCTCGCCGAACAGGCCGCGCCGGCGCGCCTCGCGGTTCAGCGCCGCCATCAGCACGAAGGTGACGCCCGCCGCCGCCAGGTTGCCCTGCCCCGAGACGCAGTCGGGCCGGTTCGGATTCACCAGGGCGGCCACTCGCGGGATCTCGCCGCCGCGCATCAGGTGATGATCGATCACCACCACGTCGAGCCCGATCTCGGCGGCGCAGGCCAGCGCGTCGTGCGCGGCGGCCCCGCAGTCCACGGTCACCACCAGCTCCGCGCCCTCGGCCTTCAGCCGGCGGAAGGCGGCCGGCGATGGGCCGTAGCCCTCCGCGACGCGGTCCGGCACGTAGATCGGCAGCTCCGCGCCCAACGCCCGGAACCAGCGGACCAGCTGGGCGGCGGAGGTGGCCCCGTCGACGTCGTAGTCGGCGAAGACCACCATCGGCCGTTTCCGCTCGAGCGCGTCGACCAGTATCTCGGCCGCGCGCTCCATGTCGGCGAAGGCGGAGGGATCGGGGAACAGCGCCCGCAGCGTCGGAGTGAGGTAGCTTTCGCCGGCGGCTTCGCTGACGCCTCGGGCGGCGATCGCGCGCGCCAGGGGCTCGGAGAGGCCGAGGCCGAGCTGGTGGCGCCGGACGAGCTCGGGGTCGGCCGGCCGCTCGCGCCACAGCCGCCCGGACAGCGAGCGGGTGACCCCGAGATAGCCCAGCTGTCCGCCGCCGTCCGCCATGCCCGCTCCCGACCCCGGCTGCACTATCGGCCCGCGACGCGCGAGTCGCCAGCGCCCAGCCTCTAAGCCGCAGGTGCGTCAGGTGCGGACGCAGACCATCACACCGCCCGCTTCATGCGCACTTCGCGGACGGTGCGGGTGGCGGAGTTCATCACCAGGGTATGGGTGTGCACGAAGCCGGCCTCGAAGCGGACGCCGTCAAGCAGCGCGCCCTTGGTCACGCCGGTGGCCGCGAAGATGGCGTCGGCGCGGACCATCTCGTGCAGGTCGTACTTCTTGTCGAGGTCGCTGATGCCGACCCGGGCGGCCCTGGCCCGCTCGTCGGCGTTGCGGAACACCAGGCGGCCCTGGAACTGTCCGCCGACGCACTTCAGCGCGGCGCAGGCGAGCACCCCTTCGGGCGCCCCGCCCTGCCCCACGTACATGTCGACGCCGGTGGTCGGATCGGCGGTGTTGATCACGCCGGCGACATCGCCGTCGGTGATCAGGTGAATGCGGGCGCCCACGGCGCGCAGGCTGGCGATGATCTCGGCGTGGCGCGGCCGGTCGAGCACGCAGACCGTGACCTCCGAAGCCTCGACGCCCTTGGCCTTGGCGATCGCCTTGACGTTGTCGGCGGGGCTGCGGTCAAGGTCGATGACGCCCTTCGGAAAGCCCGGACCGCAGGCGATCTTGTCCATATAGGTGTCGGGTGCGTTGAGCAGGGTGCCTTTGGGCGCCCAGGCCATCACCGCCAGCGCGTTGGCCATGGCCTTGGCGGTGAGCGTGGTGCCCTCCAGCGGATCGAGGGCGATGTCGATCTTCATCTTGCCGGTGCGCTTGCCGACCTTCTCGCCGATGTAGAGCATCGGCGCCTCGTCGCGCTCGCCCTCGCCGATGACGATCTCGCCGTCGATGTCCAGGCCGTTGAGCGCGGTGCGCATGGCGTCGACGGCGGCCTGGTCGGCGGCCTTCTCGTCGCCGCGGCCCGCCAGCTTCCAGGCGGCGATGGCGGCGATCTCGGTCACGCGGACCGCGTCCAGCACGAGGCTGCGATCGAGGACCTGGCTGCGTTCGAGAACTTCACTCATCCTACGCGTCTCCTCGAGCGCCATCCGGGCGCGGTGTGGGCTTCCCGTGGCTCAGATGCGCGCGATGCGCAACAGCCGCGGCCGGTCGATCACCGCCGGCAGGCCCGCGATCCGCCCGATGGCCGCCTTCAGCACCGACTCGGCCACCGCATGGGTGGTGAGCACGATGGGCACACCGCCCGCATCCTCCACAGGCTTCTGCAGGAAGCTCTCGATACTAACTCCCGCCTCGGCCAAGGTTTCCGAGACCGCGGCGATCACGCCGGGCTCGTCCTTGACCAGGAAGCGCAGGTAGGCGCGGCCGACGCTCTTCGAGGGATCCACCGGCGTGAACGGCGCAAGCGTCCGTGCCGGCGCCTGGAACACCGGCCGGACCGCCCCGGTCGCCACGTCGGCGATGTCGGCGGCGACGGCGGCGGCGGTGGGGCCCGCGCCTGCGCCCGGCCCCTGCAGGAAGATCCGGCCGATGCGGGCGCCCTCGATGAACAGCGCGTTCAGCGCCCCCCCGGCCTGCGCCAGCGGATGGTTCAGCGGGGCCAGCGACGGATGCACCCGGACCAGCACGCCGTCCGGCGAGCGGTCGGCGGAGGCCACCAGCTTGATGCGATAGCCAAGGTCGCGCGCGAGCCGGATGTCCAGGAGGTCGACCTGATCGATCCCCTCGATTTCGGCGGCGGCGAAATTGGGTGCGCAGCCGAAGGCGAGCGCCGCCAGGATGGAGATCTTGTGGGCCGCATCGAAACCGCCCACGTCCATGGTCGGATCGGCCTCGGCGTAGCCCAGCCGCTGGGCCTCGCCCAGCACCTCGGCGAACGAGCGGCCGGTCGCCTCCATCTCGGTCAGGATGTAGTTGCAGGTGCCGTTGAGGATGCCGGCGACCGACTTGATCTCGTCGCCGACCATGGCCTCGCGCAGCATCTTGACCGCCGGCGTGCCGCCCATCACCGCGGCCTCGAACAGCAGCGGCGCGCCCGCTTCCTCGGCGAGCGCCGCGAGCTCGGCGCCGTGCTCGGCGATCAGCGCCTTGTTGGCGGTGACCACGGGCTTGCCGGCCCGGAGCGCCGCCTCGACCGCCGCCTTGGCGGGCCCGTCAGAGCCGCCGATCAATTCGACGAACAGGTCGATCGCGGGCGAGGTGGCGAGCGCCACCGGATCGTCGAACCACGGCAGGTTGGCGATGTCGAACGGCCTGGGCCGCGAGCGCGAGCGCG
Organism: Phenylobacterium sp.; assembly: GCF_025934275.1. GTDB lineage: Bacteria > Pseudomonadota > Alphaproteobacteria > Caulobacterales > Caulobacteraceae > Phenylobacterium. The sequence goes on along the minus strand of NZ_JAICYI010000023.1, from coordinate 42,342 downwards.
CCGAGACGCCGCCGATCGCCACGCGCCCGCCGGCCGGCGCGAACTGCGGCCGCTCGGAGAGCAGATTGAGCAGCCCCGCGCCCACGGTCCCCAGCCCCGCGATCCCGATGCGCCAGGTCTTGGCGGCCGCCTTCGCCATCACTGCGCGGCCAGGGCGTTGTGGGCGCGGCCGAGGATCTCGTCGGCGTTGGCGAGGAAGCGCTTCACGTTGCGCGCCGCCTGACGGATGCGCTGCTCGTTCTCGACCAGGCCGATGCGCACGTAGCCTTCGCCGTATTCGCCGAACCCGGAGCCCGGGGCGACCGCCACGCCGGCTTCTTCCACCAGCAGCTTGGAGAACAGCATCGAGCCCGCCGCGCGGAACGGCTCGGGCAGCGGCGCCCAGGCGAACATCGAGGCCGGCGGGGCGGGAATGTCCCAGCCGGCGCGGCGCATCGAGTCGACCAGGCAGTCGCGGCGACGCCGGTAGGTGGCGCGGATCTCCGCGACGCAATCCTGCGGGCCGTTGAGCGCCGCAGCGGCGGCCACCTGGATCGGGGTGTAGGCGCCGTAATCGAGGTAGGATTTCACCCGGGCCAGGGCCGCGCACATCCGCTCGTTGCCGACCACCATGCCCACCCGCCAGCCCGCCATGGCGTAGGTCTTGGAGAGCGAGTTGACCTCCACGGCGATGTCGCGCGCGCCCTCCACCTGCAGGATCGAGGGCGGCGGATTGTCCTCGAAGTAGATCTCCGAATAGGCGACGTCGGAGAGCACCAGCATGTCGTGCTTCTTCGCGAGCGCGACGACCTCCTTGTAGAAGTCGAGGTCGACCCATTGGGCGGTGGGGTTCGAGGGATAGCTCACCACCAGCACGCTGGGCGGCGGCGCCGAATGCTTGACGGCGCGGGCGACGCCGGAAAGGTACGCCTCGGGCGAGAGCGCCGGCACGTGGCGGATCACCCCGCCGGCCATGATGAAGCCGTAGGCGTGGATCGGATAGGCAGGGTTCGGGCAGACGATGACGTCGCCCGGCGCGGTCAGCGCCTGGGCGAGGTTGGCGAAGCCCTCCTTCGAGCCGAGGGTGGCGACGACCTCGGTCTCCGGGTTCAACGCCACGCCGAACCGACGGGCGTAGTAGCCGGCCATCGCCTTCCGTAGCCCGAGGATTCCCTTGGAGGCGGAGTAGCGGCCGGCCTTCGGATCGCGGGCGGTCTCGATCAGCTTGTCGACGATATGCTTCGGCGTCGGCATGTCGGGATTGCCCATGCCGAAGTCGATGATGTCCACGCCGTCGGCGCGCAGACGCGCCTTGATGCGGTTCACCTCCTCGAACACGTAGGGCGGGAGGCGTCGGATGCGGTGGAATTCCGGAGTCATCGGAGAAAGCTCTAGCGCCGCATGTATTGAGGGCCCGTTGCGGCTGATGGGAGCTGAGGCGAGGCATGGATAGCCCGCGGACCCGGGGCAGCCAAGCCGAGAGCGAAATATCTTGCCTCCGCAGGCCCTAGCGACGGGGCGGCGGAGGCGGTGTAGCTCGCGCCCGCGCCGAGCGGGCGAAGGCGCCGGTGTCGTCCGAGGCCGTCGGCGCGGGTTCGGACCCGGCGGCGGCGCGGGCCTGCGCGGCGAAGGCGTCGGTGCCGGTGAGCGACCATGTGTCGGGCGCGGTCGCGGCTTCCAGATCCGCGGCGGCCTGCTCGATCGTCTTCGCGGCCTGGCCGTATTGACCCGGCGGGCGTACGTCCTTGGGCGAGGCGGGAATGTCGGAAAACGTCGGATAGGCGCGGTTGACGCTCGCCACCCTGGCCACCTCCGCCGCGACCGGCGAGTCGGGATCGACCTTGGCGTCGGCGAACGGATTGCCGACGCAGCCGCTGATCACGGCGCAGGCGCCCGCACAGCCGGACAGCCGCAGCGCCAGCCGCGCACAGCCGCGAATCGCAAAATGGCGAGCGAGGGCATACATTTCGGCCACGGTCTTATGCGATGATCGCCGCCGTTGAAAGGGCGCGCGCCGTCGCTCCCTTGCGAAAGGCGCGTGATGAGCGAGCAGACCTCAGGGCCGCAGAACCCCGCTCCCCTCCGGCGCGACAAGGATGATCCGGCCGCCGCGCCGAAAGCTGCGGCCCGGGCGGAGGCGCCGAGCTTCACGCCCGAGCAGCGCACCCAGATCGAGACGCTTTCGATCAACCTGGCGCGGGCGGCGATGACCGCCCAGGGCGCGATCGCCGAGATGGCGCTGAAGAACGCCGAACGGCCGGCGGCGCTGACCCCTGATCCCTTCCACGTCGCCCCGGCGCTCACCGAGGTGATGGGCCGCCTCGCGGCTCAGCCGGACAAGCTGATGCGCGCCCAGGCCGACCTGTACAGCCGCTACCTCGATCTGTGGCAGACGGCGGCGCGGCGGATGTCGGGCGAGGCGCCGCAGCCGGCGGCCAGCCCGGCCCGTGGCGACAAGCGCTTCGCGAGCCCCGACTGGAGCGACAACCCGATCTTCGACGTCATCAAGCAGTCCTACCTGATCACCTCCGGTTGGCTGAACGAGCTCGTCGCGGGGGTCGAGGGCGTCGAGCCGATGACCAAGCGGCGCGTGGAATTCTTCACGAAGATGCTCACTGACGCGCTCTCGCCCTCGAACTTCCTGATGTCGAATCCGGAAGCCCTGAAGGCGCTGGCCGACAGCGGCGGCGAGAGCCTGGTGAAGGGCATGGAGAACTTCGCCGCCGACCTGGAGCGCGGCGGCGGCCAGCTCGCCATCGCCCAGACCGACTACCAGATGTTCCGGATCGGCGAGAACGTCGCCACCGCGCCCGGCAAGGTCGTGTTCCGGAACGAACTCATCGAGTTGATCCAGTATTCTCCCACAACGGATCAGGTGTGCGAGATCCCGCTGGTGATCTTCCCGCCGTGGATCAACAAGTTCTACATACTGGACCTCAGGCCCGAGAACTCGATGATCCGCTGGCTGGCGGCCCAGGGCTTCACCGTCTTCGTGGCGTCGTGGGTGAACCCCGACCCGCGGCTCGCGGAGAAGACCTTCGAGGACTACATGCGCGACGGCATCTATGCCGGCGTCGCCGCGGCCATGGACCAGTGCGGCGTCAAGCAGGTCAACACGGTCGGCTACTGCATCGGCGGCACCCTGCTCTCGGCGACGCTGGCCCACATGGCGGCCAAGGGCGTGGCGCCGATCGGCTCGGCGACCTTCTTCGCGGCGCAGCAGGACTTCTCCGAGGCCGGCGACCTCCTGCTGTTCACCAGCGAGGACTGGCTGGCCGACCTCGAGAAGAAGATGGACGAAGGCGGCGGCGTGCTCTCGGGCCAGACCATGGCCGACACCTTCAACGCCCTTCGCGCCAACGACCTGATCTGGTCGTTCTTCGTGAACAACTACCTGCTGGGCAAGGAGCCCAAGCCGTTCGACCTGCTGTTCTGGAACTCCGACCAGACGCGGATGCCCCGGACGCTGCACCTCTTCTACCTGCGGAAGTTCTACGGCGAGAACGCCCTGGCGAGCGGCGAGCTGGAACTCGACGGGGTGAAGCTGGACCTGAAGTCGGTGAAGACGCCGATCTATGTGCAGTCCTCGAAGGAGGACCACATCGCCCCGGCGCGATCGGTCTACAAGGGCGCCCAGCTGTTCGGCGGCCCGGTCACCTTCACGCTGGCGGGCTCGGGCCACATCGCCGGCGTCATCAACGCCCCGGCGGCCAACAAATACCAGCACTGGACGAACGAGGCCCTGCCGCCCACGCTCGAGGCATGGCAGGCGGGCGCGACGGAGCACGCCGGTTCCTGGTGGCCGCACTGGGCCGCATGGCTGAAGCAGCGTTCCGGCGATCTCGTGCCGGCCCGCGACCCCTCCGGCGGCAGGCTCGCGCCGCTCGGCGATGCGCCAGGCGAGTACGTGAAGGTGAAGAGCTAGGGCAGCTCCAGGCCGACCTGCGCCAGCAGATGGCGGCGGGTCGCCTCCTCGAAGACGCTCGGCCACTGCGCTCCGACACGTTCGGCCAGGCGGCGGGCGCGCGGCAGGAAGACCGCGGCGATCTCCTGGTTGGCGACGAAAAGGCGGTCGCGGTCGGCGCCGGCCGGAGCGAGGCCCTCCAGCGCCGCCCTCTGCTCGAGAGTCAGGAACGGATTGCGCCGCAGCGCGCCGCCGCGCTCGGCCGGCCCGACGCCGTTCTCCTCCAGCATCAAATCCACCGTCAGCCGGCGCAGGATCTCCAGGCCGGAGAGGGCGAGGATCCACTCCTGGCGCCCGACCGCGACCGGCAGCAGCCCCGCCACCCGGAGGAACTCGTTGATCAGCGGCAGGACGCTCTCGGCCGTGGCGCGATAGGGTTGCGGCTCACGCGAAGGCGGGGCCCGGCGGCCCCGGTTGAACAGCGGCTGCAGCTTCGCAGAATCGTAGCGCGCGAGATCGCCCGCCTCGACGAAGCTCAGGTCGAAGCGCCGCCAGTCGGTGGTGACGACGTTCACGATCCGACAGCCGTAGAGCGGGTTGACCAACGCCGGCTCGGCGATCGCCGAGAGATCGGCGGCATAGCGGAGGCCGACCTCCGCGGCAGAACGGTCGGCGACCAGGATCAGCACGTCGACGTCGCTGAAGGCGTCGCCCTCACCGCGTCCGAGGCTGCCGGCCAGCCACGCCGCCTCGATCTCGGCGTCGCGCGCGAGGACGGCGGTGATCGCATCGGTCAACGCCTGCTGGTCCGCCGTGAGCGCCAAGGCCGCCTCCCGGTCCGAGCCTACCGCAGCGGTCCAAAGCCAGCTACCGGGCTCGGGTTACTAACGTTTAATGCGTACTACCTTGCATAGACCACTACCTTGCGGTACCGAAATGGCAGGCAAGGAGGCGCGCGGCCGTGCCCGAGGGCATCGAGATCCAGCTGAAGAAAGGGGTCCTGGACCTGTGCGTCCTGGCGCTGCTCTCCGATCATGACAGCTACGCCTACGAGATCGCCCAGCGCCTAGCCGACCTGATCGGCATGGGCGAAGGGACCATCTATCCGCTGATGCGCCGGCTGCAGACCGAGGGCCTGGTCGAGACCTATCTCCAGGAGAGCCCCGCCGGGCCGTCGCGCAAATACTACCGGCTCACCCAAGCCGGGCGGGCGAGCTTCGCCTCGCAGAAGGCGGCCTGGGCGTCCTTCGCCCGCGCCGTCGAGACCATTGTTGGAGGGGCTGCATGACACGTCAGGCCTTCATGGCCCGGCTCCGGGAGGGTCTGCGCGGGCTGCCCGCCCAGACCCAAGCCGAGATCCTGGCCGACTACGAGACGCATTTCGCGGAGGCCGGGAACGCGGGCCGTCCCGAAGCCGAGGTCGCCGACGCGCTGGGCGATCCCGACCGGCTGGCGCGGGAACTGCGCGCCGAGGCCGGCCTGAAGCGCTGGGAGGAGGCGCGCACCCCCTCCTCCGCCGGCGCGGCGGTGTTCGCGGTGCTGGGCCTCGGCGCGCTCGACCTGATCTTCCTGCTGCCGATCCTGATGGGCGTCGCCGGGGTGATCATCGGCATCGGGGTCGCGGTGGTCGCGGTGTTCCTCGCGGGCGTGGCGGTGTTCGCCGCCGGCCCGTTCGTGGGCGTCCCGGGCGGCGCGGGCGCAGCCCTGCTGGGCGGCCTGGGCGTGATGGCCGCGGCCGCCTCGGCGGGCGCGGTGCTGACCATCGTCACCATCGGCCTCGTCAACCTGCTCGTCTGGTACGGCCGCCTGCACTACCGGCTGCTCAAGCCGGCGCTGGAGCCGCAAGCGCAAGGGAGCGTCGCATGATCCGGGTCCTGTCCATGATCGCCCTCGCCGGCTTCTTCCTGTCGGTGGTCTGTCTCTCGGCCGCGGTCGCGCTGGGCGGCCCGGACCTCATCACCTCCGCCGCCTGGGGCTGGTCGGACCGCGGCGTGAACGTCCACTGGACCCATACCGGCCCCTACACCGGACCCGAGACCACCCGCGAGCTCCCCTGGAAGGGCGGCGAGACCCTGGTCGTGCAGATTCCGGCCGACGTGACCTTCACCCAGGCCGACGGTCCGCCGCGGCTGGTGGTGCGCGGACCCAAGGAGGCGCTCGACGGCCTGGTGCTCGACCAATCCATGATCGCGCCGAGGGACATCGGCGACGGCCAGGACGGGCGCACCGTCTATGACGACGCGGCGATCACGATCGAGCTCACCGCGCCGAAGGTGACCACCTTCCAGGCTTACGACTCCGGCAAGCTGGAGATCCGCAACTATCACCAGGACCGACTGCATATCGGCACGTTCGGGAGTCGCGACGTGACGGTCGAGGGCGCCGCCAGGCGGCTCGACCTGATCATGAACGGCGCCGACCAGGTGGACCTGTCGCATCTGGCGCTCGACGAGGCGGCGGTGAACCTGCAGGGCTCGGGCCAGGCGACGCTCGCGCCGAAGAGCTGGGCCAAGCTCGACGTCTCGGGCTCCGGCGAGTTGACCCTGACCCGCAAGCCGAAGCAGCTTCAGACCAATGTGACGGGCTCAGGCCGCATCATCCTGCCGGAGGCGGACGCGGGCGCCTCGGAAACGGACTCCGGGAAGCCGAGCTAGGCCGGGACGAATTTCAGGGCCACGCCGTTGTTGCAGTAGCGCAGACCCGTGGGCTTGGGGCCGTCGTTGAAGATGTGCCCCTGGTGACCCAGGCACTGGGCGCAGTGGTACTCGGTGCGCGTCTCGATGGCGAGCAGGTGGTCCACCTTGGTGCCGAAGGAGCCCGGGATCGCGGTGTAGAAGCTCGGCCAGCCGGTGCCGCTCTCGAACTTCCACGCCGACTTGAAGAGCGGAAGCCCGCAGCCCAGGCAGACGAAGGTCCCCTTGCGGTGCTCGCCGAGCAGCGGACTGGAGCCCGCCCGCTCGGTGTCCTCATGCCGCAGCACCTCGTAGGACTCCGGCGGAAGCCGCTTTTTCCAGTCGGAGTCGGTGAGCTTGCGCCACGGAGACTTCGCGAAGCGGTCGGCCGCAACCGCCAGGCGCGGGACGGCCAGGAACAGGGTGGTGGCCAGGAGGAAATCCCGGCGGGCAAAGGGCATGGTCATGACCCCTGATACGTACGCAGCCGAGGCCCGGATGCAAGGCCTTCAGGCGACCGCTTGATCGTCTTGCGATCGATTCTCGGCGAACAGCCGGGCAATCGCGGTCATCAGGGTGTCGGGCGTGAAGGGCTTGGCCAGGAAGTCGGTCATGCCGGCGGCCAGGCACGCTTCGCGATCGCTCATCCGCGCGTTGGCGGTCATCGCCAGGATCGGCGCCCCTGCGGAGGGCCCGCCCCCGGCCCGGATGCGCCGCGTGGCCTCCAGCCCATCCATCTCCGGCATCTGCACGTCCATCAGGATCAAGTCGAAGCCGCCTGCCTCCGCCGCCTCGACCGCCTCCAGGCCGTTGACGACCGACGTCACCTCCAGGCCCATCTGCTCCAGGATGGTGCGTGCGAGCAGCGTGTTGATCTCGTTGTCTTCCGCCAGCAGCACTCGACCGGCCGCGGACTCTGCGGCGGGCTCGGCGATCGCGATCTCCTCGGTCGGCTCGTCCGCGGGCGCATCCGACAGCAGGCGGCCCAGACAACCGAGCAGCATCTTCAGCCGCACCGGCTTGGTGACGAAGGCGTCGACGCCCGGCCGCACCGCCCCTTCGCTCGGCTCGCCGATCGAGGAGGCGATGACGATCTTGAGGTGGTCGTCCGGACAGGCGGCTCGGATCTCGGCGACAGCGGTCTCGCCGGACATCTCCGGCATCATCTGATCCATCAGCACGAGCCGGAACGGCGCGCCGCCGGCGTGGGCCTGCCGCACCGCGGCGATGGCCGCCGACCCGCTCTGCGCCTCCGCCACGATCGCGCCCTCGTCCTCCAGCTGCCGGCGAAAGATGCGGCGGTTGAGCTCGATGTCGTCGACCACCAGGATGCGCGCGCCGCGCAGGTGGGCCGCCCGCGGCCGCAGCAGGCTGGTTCCGGTCTCCAGCTCGAGCTCGAACCAGAAGACCGCGCCCCCGGCGTCGCTGTCGCGCACGCCGATCTCGCCGCCCATCAGCCCCACCAGCTGCCGGCAGATCGAAAGCCCCAGGCCGGTGCCGCCGTACTTGCGGGTGATCGAGCCGTCGGCCTGCTCGAACTTATGGAAGAGCTTGGCCTTGGCCTTGTCGCTCAGGCCGATGCCGGTGTCCTCGACCTCGATGCGCACACGCACCGGGCCATCGCCCTGCCGCAGCGCGCTGACCTCGACCGCGATGTGGCCCTCGTCGGTGAACTTCACGGCGTTGGAGAGCAGGTTGAGCAGCACCTGCCGCACGCGGGTGGGGTCGCCGCGGAAGGCGCCGCGGGCGGCCTCGTCCACATAGGCGGCGAGCTCGATCCCCTTCTCGCTGGCCCGAGGCGACAGCAACTCGACGGCGTCCTCGACGACCTCGGTGAGGCTGAAGTCGATCGCCTCCAGATCGACCTTGCCCGCCTCGAGCTTCGAGATCTCCAGGATGTCGTTGATGATGCCCATCAGGGCGTCGGCCGAGACGCGTACGGATTCGGCGTACTTGCGCTGCTCGGGCGTGAGCGAGGTGCGCAGCAGGAGCCCGTTCATCCCGATCACGCCGTTCATCGGCGTGCGGATCTCATGGCTCATGTTGGCGAGGAACTCGCTCTTGGCCTGGTTGGCGGCCTCAGCGGCCTTGCGCGCCTCCACGAGCGCCAGCTCCGCCTGCTTGCGCGCGGTGATATCGGAGAGCACGCCGAAGTTGACCTCCGGCTGGCCGTCGGCGTCCACACGCCGGGCCGAAGCGGAGGAAACCCACACTTCGCGGTCGGGCAAATTCAGGCGGTACTCGGAGACGAACGGCGTTTCGCCGCCGGGGTGGGCCGCGAACTCGGCGAGGACCCGCTCGCGATCGTCGGGATGCACATTGGCCCACGGATCGGCGCGGAAGTCGCTGAACCCGACGGTGCTTGCGCCGCGGGTCACGTCGGCCCCGCTCAGGCCCCACATCTCCTCGGTGCGGTAGTCCATCTCCCAGACCTGGATGCCGGCCAGCCGGATCGCCGACTCCAGGCGGCGCTGCAGGCGCTGGGCCTCGTAGGATCCGGCCTCCTGCTCAGCCGATTCCCGCAACATCGAGAACACGCCGGCGACCGCGCCCTCGCCATCGCGCCACGGCGCCATGACGATGTCCGCGGTCATCACCGAACCGTCGAAACGGCGGATTCGCACCTTGTCGCCGCTCATGGTGTCGCCCGCGAGGACCGCGTCGAACATCGGCTTCCAGAACACCGCCTTGGGATCGAGGTCGTAGAGCCGGCGGCCGACCGCCTCGTCGGCGGCCATCCGCATCTCGAACTCCCAGCGCTCGTTGACGTGGACGATCGTGAGGTCGCGGTCATAGACGACCATGGCGACGGGCGCGCTGCGGGCCACCGCGCCGAGCGTCTCCAGGACCGCCGCCCGGACGGTCTCAGGATCAACACCTCGCTTCTCGGTTCCGCTCTTGCGACCGGACTTGGCCATGACCCCGCCCCGCTTCTCCCCAGGCTGGACCATGTCGCAAATCGGTTAACAGGGTATTGGACCACCCAATTTGTGCGGCGCTTTCAGCCGCTTAGCCGCCACGACTCGCCGCCGCTCAGGCCGCCGCTCGGCGCGGCTTCAGAGGCCGGCGCTCTCCTCGAGCCCGAGCATCAGGTTGAGGTTCTGGACGCAGGCGCCCGAGGCGCCCTTGCCCAGGTTGTCGAGCAGCGCCACCAGCCTCGCCTGACCGCGCTGGCGGTTGCCGAACACGAAGAGCCGCATACGGTTCTCACCGTTCAGCGCCTCCGGATCGAGACCGGGCACATAGCCTGCCGCTCCGGCCCGGGCCGCAGCGAGTTCGGCGCATTCCGCCTCGGAGGCGACCTCGATGAACCGCTCGCCCTCGTACCAGGCGGCGAGCGCGCGGCGCAGGTCCTCCGGGTCCGGCCCGCCCGGCAGCGCCCAAAGCTGCAGCGGAACCTCGACGATCATCCCCTGGGCGTAGCGGCCGACCGATGGCGCGAACAGCGGCGGATGCTCCAGGCCGGTGCGCAGCTGCATCTCCGGCACGTGCTTGTGCGCCAGCGTCAGGCCGTAAGTCCGGTAGACGTCGGACGCGCCGACGGGCGGCTCAGCCTCCATCTCGGCGATCAGCGCCTTGCCGCCGCCGGTGTAGCCGGAGATCGCGTTGCAGGTGAGCGGCCAGTCCGGCGGGATCAATCCCGCCTCGACCAGCGGCCGAACCAGCGCGATGAATCCCGTCGAGTAGCAGCCGGGATTGCTCACCCGCTTGGAGGCGGCGATCGCCTCGCGCTGCCCCCTGCAGAGCTCGGGGAAGCCGAACACCCAGTCCGGCGCGACCCGGTGGGCCGTCGAGGGGTCCACCACGCGCACGCTGTTGGAGGTGATCAGGTCCACCGCCTGGCGCGCCGCCTCGTCCGGCAGGCAGAGCACGACGGCGTCGACGCCGTTAAGCAGCTCGGCCCGGGCCTCGGCGTCCTTCCGCCGGGCCGGATCGATCGACACCAGCTCCAGGTCGGGCCGGCCCGCCAGGCGCTGGCGGATCTGCAGGCCTGTGGTTCCGGCTTCGCCATCGATGAAGACTGTGTGGGGCATCGCGAAATTCCAGTCCGAACAGAGAAGGGGCGCTGCGGTCTCCCGAAGCGCCCCCGGACCCGTACGCGAGATCGCTCGCGCGGCTCAGCGCTTCGAGAACTGGAAGCTGCGTCGGGCCTTGGCCTTGCCGTACTTCTTGCGCTCCACGACGCGCGGGTCGCGGGTCAGAAGGCCATGCGGCTTGAGGACCGCGCGCAGCGCGGGCTCGTAGTAGGTCAGCGCCTTGGAGATGCCGTGGCGCACCGCGCCGGCCTGGCCGGAGAGCCCGGAGCCCTCCACCGTGGCGATGACGTCGAACTGGCCGGCGCGATCGGCGAGCTGCAGCGGCTGGGCGATCATCATCCGCAGCACCGGGCGCGCGAAGTAGACCTCCTGGTCGCGGCCGTTGATGGTGATCTTGCCCTTGCCCGGCTTGATCCACACGCGGGCGATGGCGTTCTTGCGCTTGCCGGTGGCGTAGGCGCGGCCCTGGGCGTCGATCTTCGGCTCGCGGACGACCTCTTCGGCCTGCGTGCCCATGCCCTTCAGGGCGTCGAAGCCGGTGGCTTCCGTGGCGGGGGTTTCCGACATCGCTCTTATGCGCTCCGCACGTTCTTGGCGTTCAGCTCGGCGAACGCGATGGTCTCGGGGTTCTGGGCGGCGTGGGGATGCTCGGCGCCGCGGTAGATCCGCAGGTGGGTCATCTGCTTGCGGGCCAGCGGGCTTTCCTTGGGCAGCATGCGCTCGACGGCCTTCTCCAGCACCCGCTCGGGATGCTTGCCGCCGAGGATCTGGCCGGCGGTGCGCTGCTTCACCCCGCCCGGGTGGCCGGTGTGCCAGTAGAACACCTTGTCGGTCAGCTTCTTGCCGGTGAGCTTCACCTTCTCGGCGTTGACGATCACGACCATGTCGCCGCAATCCACGTGCGGGGTGTAGTCGGGCCGGTGCTTGCCGCGAAGGCGATTGGCGACGAACGACGCCAGGCGGCCGACCACGGCGTCCTGGGCGTCGATCACGATCCACTTCTTCTCGACCTCGGCGGGCTTCAGCGAAGCCGTGGTCTTCATCATGGGAACCGGTCCGTGGGCTAGGGTCGGGACGCGACGCCGCCCCGAGATGAGCGGCGCATATGCCGATCCCCGGCGCGACTGTCAACTCGCGATCTACACGCGAGCGTCAGTGCATTGTTTTCACTGATCGTTTTCTAGGGCGGTATTATTTTACCGCCATCTCGTCCTTCAGGTAGTTGGCGCTGAGCGTCTGCTTCTCCCGGGCGAGCGGAAGCAGCGTCGGATAGAACTGCACGAAGGTGGTGTCCACCGCCGCGTGGGCCTCGTGGCAGGCGATGCAGCCGGCGTTCGCGGGGATCATCTTGGCGGGCGCCTCCCCCGCTTCCTCGAAGCCGAAGAACGCCCAGCCGCCGGTCGCCTTGAAGCGCGCCTCGTCCTTCACGTGGACCTCCCGCGCCAAAACCTCGGCCTGGAACTGGCCGCGCTTGTTGATCGAGCCCTTCTGGATCGCGCGGCGCGCCTCGAGGATCATCACCGTCTTGTCGGGCCAGTGGCCGGTGCGCTGGAAAGCCTGATAGGCGCCGCGGTTCACGAACACGTTGTCCAGCACGTGCAGGTCGGGATCGCCGCCCTTGTCGACGTAGGACATGTCCATGCCTGTCGAGAGGTAGACCCAGGTGCGGTAGTCGTTGGGGAACTCCAGACGCCCGTCGGGCGTGAAGCGCGGCGCCTCGCCTGGCGCGGCCGCCCGCGACGCCGCCCCCAATCCGAGGACCACAGCCGCCGCACCGGCGATGAGCGTTCCCAATCCCAACCGCATGGCCCCCTCCTGGCGGATTGCGGGGCAATTTGCCGCGGCGCCCGTTGCGGCTGCAATGACGGTTTTCCCTCGTTTCTGGACGGTTCAGACCCGCCGCACCCGCCAGGCGAAGGCGACCGCGAGCGAGAAGGTGATCGCCGCCATGAGCTGATGGGCGACGCCGAGCGCGATCGGCACCGCGGTCACCAGGGTCGCGATCCCGAGCAGGACCTGCAGCAGCACCGCGGCCGCGACCGCCAACCCCAGGCGCTTCGCGTCCGGGGCGAGATCGCCTGCGCGCCACGCCGCCCCGCCAAGCGCGAGCGCGGCGATCAGCGCGATGTAGGCGACCAGACGATGGTGCGACTGCACCGCACCCTGGCTGTGGGCGAGCGTCGCCCAGAGACTCGGGCCGGCATAGGGGTGCGGCCAGAGGCGACCGGCGAACAGCGGCCAGTCGTTGAACACCAGTCCCGCGTGGTTGCCGGCCACCAGCGCGCCGAGCAGGACCTGGAAATAGAGCAGACCCGCAAAGGCGAGCGCGCGGCCGCCCCAGGGGCTCGGCAGGGTCTGCCGCGCCAGGCCGGCCGCGGCGTCGAGCGCGGTCCAGACCAGGGCCGCCAGCAAGACGAAGGCGAGCCCAAGATGGAGCATCAGCCGCTCGGGCGCGACATAAACCCGGTTCTGCAGGCCGCTGGACACCATCCACCAGCCGACCGCGCCCTGCAGGCCGCCCAGCAGGAAGATCGCCGCGAGCCGCCACATCAGCCGGCCGGACAGCTGGCGCCGGATCGCGAACCACAGGAACGGGACCAGGAACACCACGCCAAGCAGGCGGCCGAGCAGCCGGTGCGACCACTCCCACCAGTAGATGAACCTGAACTGGTCGAGGCTCATGCCGCGGTTCAGCAGCTGGTACTGCGGGATGTGCCGGTAGCGGGCGAACTCGGCCTGCCAGGCGGCCTGATCGAGCGGCGGGATCACGCCGGTGACCGGGGCCCACTCGGTGATCGACAGCCCCGAGCCGGTGAGCCGCGTCGCGCCGCCCAGGATCACCATGCCGGTGACCACCGCCGCCACCACGATCAGCCAGACGGCCACCGCGCGCGAGCGGTCAGAGCGCAGGAACGAGGTCATGGATCGCCCGCTAGCGCCAATCGGCGCCTGCGTCCATGCTTCCGCCCCGTCGCCGGGATCGCTAAGAGCGGACGATGAGCGCCCGCCTGCGCAAACTGATCGGCATGCTCGCGATCCTGGCCTTCCTCGCCGCCTACGTGGTCGCGGTGGCGACGCTGGGCGACCGGGTGCCGAGGATCTGGTGGGCGCAGGTCATCTACTTCGGCGTCGCCGGCGTCATCTGGGGCGTGCCGCTGTTCCCGCTGATCGCTTGGATGAACCGGGGGCGGTGACGTCCGCAATTAAGCGCTTGCGGGGGCGGCCGAAGCCGTTAGAAGAGCGCCCTCGCCGCAGGGCCTCGGAGCGTAGCGCAGTCTGGTAGCGCACTTGACTGGGGGTCAAGGGGTCGCAGGTTCAAATCCTGTCGCTCCGACCATCGGCCCGGCGGCGGCGCCTGTTCCGACTCAGGCCCCGAGCTTTACCGGAATCGCGAGCGCACCGTCGCCGAGGCCGAGCGCCTGGGCGAGGTCGGCGTCCCAGCCGTAGGCGTCCTTGGCGAACCGCACCTCGCCGTCGTCGACGTAGGCGGTGAGATAGAGCAGCCGCACCGGCACGTCGGCGTCCAGGCTCACCGAGGCGGTTTCCCCGGAGGCCAGGCGGTCGTCGAACTGATCGGCGGCGCCGAACTGCTCGGCCACCAGGTGCGCGAAGCCCACCGCGTCCTCGACCCGCACGCAGCCGTGGCTCAGGTGCCGGTCGGCGCGCTCGAAGGCGGCCTGCTCGGGCGTGTCGTGCAGGTAGATGTCCTGGTCGTCATCGAGATCGAACTTCACCGCGCCCAGCGACGAGTCGGGTCCCGCCTCCTGGATGACGCGGCCGTCGACGATCCGCATGTCGTGGCGGGCGAGGTAGCGGCGGCCCTTCGGCAGGATCTCCTTGGCGGCGATCTTCTGCGGCACGATCCACGGCGGATTGACGACGATGCGGCGGAAGCTGGCCTGCAGCAGCGGCGTCTCGTGGCCGCGGGCGCCGGCCACCACCTTGCGGCTGTCCAGCACCGCCCCGTCCACGAGGAACCACAGCCGGGCGGCGGCGACGTTGACGTCGATGCGCGTAGGGGGCGGACTGCGGTCGAGCCAGCGCAGCCGTTCGAGGTTGAGCGCCAGGGTGCGGGCGCGGGCCCGCAGGCCGGCGTTGCCGGGGTGCGCGCGGCTCGCCACCCGAGCCCCCAGATAGGCTTGCGACAGGGCGCGGTAGGTCTCGTCATGGGGCGGCAGGGACGCGAGCCACGCGCCGAGCCGGCGCTCCGCCAGCGCCGCGTGAAGCTCGCCGGCCAGGTCGCCGCGGTTGGTCTGCAGACTGAAGGTCTCGTGGACGCGCTTCGGATCGACCACGCCGAACGCGAGCGCGCGGGCGTACGCCAGCGCCACGGCGGTGAGCCGGCCGGGATCGCCCGGCCCGGCGGCATCGAGCGCATGGGCCAGCACGGAGGCGTCGAGTCCTTGGGCGTGGGCGCTGCGGAGCGAGGCCTCGAGCGCAGCGGTCGCCTCGGGCGTCCAGGCATCGGCTTGCTCGACGGCCGCCGCGGATTGGCCCGCCTGGGCGTGCTGGGCCAGGGCGGGCCGGGCGAACGCGGCCAACAGCACGCTCGCCGCAAGACTTACGCCTAAGCTATGGTCACGCCTCGATTTTCCCGCAACCCTTCGCATTGCGGGCGGGAAACTCCCGTCGCGCCCGTCGGATGCATGGCGCGGGATGACTTGGGCGTGATTTCTTCGCCGGTGGCGCTAAAGCCGCACGCTCGCCGTCCGGCCGCCGCGGATGGTGACCCGGCGCATCAGCGCCATCTCGCGCCCAGCCACGCCGGCCGGCGGCCGGGCGACGGTGATCACGAACCAGGAGCCATCCGGCAAGCCGGTGAAGGTGAAACGCCCCGCGGCGTCGCAGGTCGTGCGGTGGACGAAGTCCGAGTAGTCCTGGCTGCGCTCGGGCGGCGTGCGGCCCCGCACCTCTTCGGCCGGCTCGGCGGCGGATTGGTCGGAGCGGTAGAGGATCATCATCCGCGCGCGGACCCAGGGCGTCTCAGGCGTCAGCACCACGGGCGCCGAGGCGCAGCTGTAGGGCACGCCGGCGACGCGGTAGGTGAGCTGGCCCTGGATCGCGCCGCCCCCGGCCGCGCGCGACCAGGCGAAGTCCGCCGTCCGGAACTCCACCGTGCCGCGCGGGAGCGCCGCCACGGGTGGGGCGACGCCGCCTCCCCCGCTTTCGCTGGCGCAGGCGCTCACCAGCACAAAGGCCCCAAGAACTGCAGCTTGTCGTACGTACATGGCGTCCCCCTCAAGCTTGATCACAGTCGCATAGCCGCAGCGGCCGGGAAAGCGCCCGGCGCCTCCTAGCCGCCGCGGAACAGCCGACGGCGCACGGCGCCTTCGGTCCAATGATCCTCCTGGGCCTGCTGCAGCCGGATCGCCGCCTTGGCGGCCGCCTGCACCTCCTCCAGCTGGGCGCCTGGGCCGATATCCCGGGCGAGCACGTCGAGCCGCCCCGCCAGCACGCGGCTTCGCTGCGCCTGCTCGCCGAGCGACAGCGTCGCCTCCAACGCCAGGCCGGCCGCTCCGATCGCCGGGACGATGGCGCCGGCGACCGTGA
Source organism: Phenylobacterium sp. (assembly GCF_025934275.1). Taxonomy (GTDB): domain Bacteria; phylum Pseudomonadota; class Alphaproteobacteria; order Caulobacterales; family Caulobacteraceae; genus Phenylobacterium. Next base: position 26,200 of record NZ_JAICYI010000023.1, on the reverse strand, counting down.
CGAGGCCGCCCAGCCAATGCGGCGCCTCCGCGCCCAGGATGCTCATCCCGAACGCGGCCGCCACATAGACCAGGAGCCCGCTCAGGAGGATGGCGAGGCTCGCGTTCTCCACCTGATGCACGCGATGGGCGATGCGCCCGTTGATGACCGATTGCCCGCGGTGGTAGTGCGCCTGACCCGCGATCAGCTCGTCGACCGCCCAAGCGCCCCAGGCGCCGACCCGTTCGGCCCCAAAGGCCCCGTTCGGCAGTCCCGCAAGCCGCCGGACGTGGCGCGCCGGCTTGACGCTGGAGAGCCCGATGCCGTGCGGCACGGTGCTGACGCCGATCGCCCAGGCGACGCGCTCGCGCCGCAGGTCTTCCGCCAGGCGGCGGGCGTGGCCCCAGCGCTCGTTGCGCCGACCGCGCTCGGCATCCGCCCAGAGCAGCAGCGCAAAGACCGCCAGCATCAGCTCGGCCGTCACGCTCGCCAGCTTGATCTCGGGCCAGAGCGCCGAGGCCGAGCCCACGAACGCCATCAGGATCGCCACCGCGAGCAGGATCACCTGGTGGGAGCGGTGCACCGAGCCCAGGGCGCTGGCCCTCGCGTCGGCGGCGGCGTAGGCCTCCGTGAGGCGCGCGAAACCGGGCTGCGCCAGCAGGTCAGCGGGCGGCTGAGCGCCCGCGAACGGCGTCGATCGGCCGCCCAGCCAGCGGCGAAACAGCCGATACACGTTGGAGTGCGGTTCGCGGCGGCCGGAGGCGGGCAGGTCGATCTCGTCGTGAACGTCGCCCAGGCCGAGATCGGCGAGCGCGTCGTGCAGCGCCTTCGGATTGGCCGCGCGCACCAGCGGCTCGCGCGCGAACTGCAGCTCATCCAGGAACTCGAGGAAGCCGAAGTCCTCGTCGAGGTGTTCGGGGCGGATGATCCTGAGGGTCGTGCGCTCCCCCGGCTGCGCCCACAACACCGGGATCCCATGCTCGAGCGCCAGGCGGACCGCATCTGCCGTGCCGCCCGCGCCGCGCGCGTGCTCGCCTGTCCACACCACCACCAGGAGGTCCGCGGCGCCGATCAGCCAGCGCGTCTGGGACAGGTGCGGGTTGCGGCCCAGCGACTCCGAGGTGCGTCCATCCAGCCAGGTGGCCGACTCGATGAGCGCCTCCGAGCCCGGCTCGAACGGCGTGTCGAGGAAGGGGAACACCGCATGGATCGGGCCCAGCCCCTCGTCGCGCCAGGCGCGCGCCGCCAGAAGGTCGGCGCCGGGGGCGAGCCCGGTCACCAGCCGCGCCTCGCTCACGCCCGCTTCCGAGAGCATGGCGAAGGCGCTCCGCAGGCTCGCCAGCGCGGCGACCGGATCGCCGAGGTCCTCGGGCCGGTTGTGGCCCGCGAAGGCGACCTGGGTGAAGTGCAGCCGCGGTCGCGGCGGCTGCGCAGTCGGCGTGGGCTCGGCTGCGGCGGCCTTGACGACTTTCGAGCGCGCTCTGGAAGGCGAACTGGCGACTGACACGCGCTCCCCCGCCCGCGGCCTCAGTAGGGAACGTAGTTGTCCGCCGTCCGCGCGGCGTGCTCCGACTTCTTCTTCCGCGCGGCGTGCGGCTCGGCAACCGGCGCCTCCGGTCCCGGCGCGGCGGCCGCTGCGACCGGCGGCGCGGGCGGCGGCGGAACGAGAGCCGGATCGGGCGCGACCTGGATGGAGACCTGCTGCAGGCCCGTGGGCGCAGCCGGATGCACGGCCGCCATGATGCGCGGGCCAGGCGCGGCCGGCTTGTGGCGAAGCACGCCCGGCATGATCAGGCCCGCCGCCAGCGCCACGGCCGCAGCGGCCGACAAGGCGATGTACAGGGGTGCGCGCGAGCGCTTGACCACCTCCACACTGTCCGGCGGCGGCGCGGCGGCCGAACGCGCGGACCGGGGCGCGGCGGGCGGACGCGCGGGCCGGGGCGGGGCGGCCGGAACCGGCTCTTCAGGCGCCGGCGGCGCCGCGGCGGCGACCTCGGGGCGCTCCACGCCCGGATCGGCCGGCTCGACGGTTGCCGGGGCGCCCTGCGCCTCCCGCGTCGCCGCCGATATCCGCTGGGAGAGCTGCTGGATCGCGAACTCCCAGTCGGCGAAGAAGTCGATCCACTGCCGCGTGGCGAATTCGTAGGCGAAGGCGTCGTTCGGCGTGACGTCCTCGATGCGCAGGGGCACAACGATCAGCTTGCTCTGGCTGGCCAGCGCCAGCTCCTTGTTCATCTCGTCGGAATTGTTCGAGTTCGACGTGAACACCAGGAGCATGATCTTCGCCTGGCGGATGGCGCGCACGATGGCCGACTGGAAGTTCTCGCCGGGCTGGATGTCGCGCGCCGAGATCCAGCACTTGAATCCACGGCTTTCCAGCGCCGAGCACAGGGTCATCGCGACCTTGTGGTCCTGCGACGCGAAGCTGATGAAGATGTTGGCGTCCATGATTCCCCGACGCGCAAAGCCGCCGCACTCGGCCCTTGGTAACTAGCGGGTTCGCCCGGCGGGCCGCAACCAATAACTGATCGCCGTTCGCCTGCGCATGGCCAGGCGTCAGCCGCTGCCCGAGCCTTGCAGGAGGGCGTCCAGCCGCCGCTTGGCGGCCTCCAGCTCTTCGAGCATTTCGCTCAGGCGCGCGCCGCCGCCGAGCTCCGCCGCGGCTGCGGAGGCCGCCGAACTCGATCCGGCCAGGTCGCCCTGCCCTGCCGCCACCAGCCGGCGCAGGCCCTGCTCGCGATGCAGCCGCTGGACGCCTTTGATGGTGTAGCCCTCGTCGTGCAGCAGGCGGCGCACGCCCCGCAGGACGGCGATGTCGCTCGGCCGGTAGAAGCGTCGTCCGCCCGCGCGCTTCATCGGCTTGATGAAGGCGAACTTGGTTTCCCAGAAGCGCAGCACGTGCTGCGGCACGTTCAGCTCGTCGGCCGCCTCGGAAATGGTCCGAAAGGCTTCCGGGCCCTTCGCCACCTGGCTAGCGGATCCTCACCGCGACAGCGCCCGGTCGACCCGCGCCTTCATCACCTGCGAGGCGCGGAAGCCGATCACTCGCCGCGGATCGATGGCGGCGGGCGCGCCGGTCTTTGGATTGCGGCCCATCCGGGCGCGCTTTGCGCGCACCTGGAACACGCCGAAGCCGGACAGCTTGACCTGCTCGCCGCGCTCCAGCGCCTTGGCCATCAGCTCCAGCACGCGCTCGACGAGCTCCCCGCAATCCTGACGGGTGAGCCCCACTTCCTCGTGAACCGCCTCGCAAAGGTCGGCTCTCGTCACCGTGTCGCCTTTCATGCTCGCCCGTTCCCCCGAAGCGATAAGATGAGCCTGCCCTGATTGTCTCATGACGTCAAAGACTTCAAGCAGCGGTTTGGAGAATGTGCTTGAGCCGTCACAGGCGAAGCACGCAGGCGCCCCAGGTGAGCCCGCCGCCCATCGCCTCAAGAAGCAGCAGCTGGCCAGGCTTCACGCGCCCGTCGCGCACGCCCGCGTCGAGGGCCAAGGGGATGGAGGCGGCCGAGGTGTTGGCGTGCTGGGCGACGGTCGAGATCACCTTGGCTTCGTCGATCCCGACCCGGCGGGCGACGCCTTCCAGGATGCGCTGGTTGGCCTGGTGCGGGATGAACCAGTCGACGCTGTCGACGGCGATGCCGGCGTCATCCGCGGCGGCGTGGATCGCCTCGGAGATGTTCACCACGGCGTGCCGGAACACCTGGTTGCCCTGCATGCGCAGGTGGCCGATCTGGCCGTTGCTCGACACCCCGCCGTCCACATAGAGCAGGTCCTGCTTGGCGCCGTCAGCGCGCAGGGCGAAGCCGAGCAGGCCGCGGTCGGCGGTGCTCCCCTCCCCGACGCGCGGCTCGAGCACGACCGCCCCGGCCCCGTCGCCGAATAGCACGCAGGTGCCGCGATCGGTCCAGTCCATCAGCCGGGTCATCGTCTCGGCGCCGATCACCAGGGCGCATTTCGAGCGCCCGCGGCCGACGAAGCCGTCCGCGACCGAGAGCGCATAGACGAAGCCTGAACAGACCGCCTGGACGTCGAAGGCGACGCCGACCGGACAGCCCAGCTTGCGCTGCACGATGGCCGCCGTGGCCGGAAAGGTGAGGTCGGGCGTGGTCGTCGCCACCACGATCAGGTCCACGTCGGCGGGCGTGCGGCCGGCGGCGGCCAGCGCCCGGGTCGCAGCGGCGACGGCGAGATCGGAAGCCGCCTGGTCGGGTGCGGCCTTGCGCCGCTCCTGAATGCCGGTGCGTTCGCGGATCCATTGGTCGGAGGTGTCGACCACCTTGGACAGGTCGGCGTTGGTCACGACCCGGTCGGGCAGGTAGCTGCCGACGCCGGTCACCACGCTACGCAGGACGCTGGTCAATCAGTGCGCTCCATCGGCCGCGGTCGGGCCCGTCTCCGCGAGGGCGGCCGGGAGCCTCCTCATATTGCGTTCGATCTCCCCCGCGAAGCCGCTTTGCGCCAGGTCGACCGCGACACGAAGCGCCTGGGCGAAGTCGCGGCCGGTGGCCCCGCCGTGCACCTTCAGCACGAGGCCGTTCAGGCCGAGCAGAGGCGCGGCCGGCGGCGGGTTCATCTTCTCGCGGAACCTGCCGAGCGCGCTACGGGCCAGCAGCGCGCCAGCCAAAGCCAGCGGCCCGGAGCTGAGCGCGCCGCGCAGCTCGCCGACGACGAAGCGGCCCACGCCCTCCATGGCCTTCAGGGCCACGTTGCCGGTGAAGCCGTCGGTGACCACCACGTCGATGCCGCCGCGGGTGATGTCGTCGCCCTCGACGAACCCACGGTAGTCGAGCTCGAAGCCGCCCTCGCGGAGCACGCGGTTGGCCTCGCGCACCTCCTGGTGCCCCTTCATCTCCTCCGAGCCGACATTGAGCAGGGCCACGGTGGGCCTGGCCTTGCCGTAGGCGGCGCGGTGGTAGGCCTCGCCCATAATGGCGAACTCCACCAGCCGCTCGGCGTCGCAGTCGACGTTCGCGCCCACGTCGAGGAAGGTGGTCGTCCCCCTGGGCGTCGGCACGCCGACGACCAGGGCGGGGCGCTCCAGGTCGGCGCTCATCCGCAGGATCAGCTTGGAGATCGCCATCAGCGCCCCGGTATTGCCGGCCGACACCGCCGCGGCGGCCTCGCCGGCGCGCACGGACTCGACGGCGTTCCACATCGACGAGCCCTTGCCGCGCCGCAGCGCCTGCGCGGGCTTCTCGTCCATGCCGATGACCTTCTCGGCATGGCGGATGATCACCCGCCCCGCCGCGCCGGCGTGCTGCGCCACCCGCGGCGCGAGCAGCGCCTCGTCGCCGTGCAGCAGGAAGCAGACCTGGGTCGGGGCTTCGGCGAGCGCGCGCGCAACCGCCGGGATCACCACGGACGGTCCGTGGTCCCCGCCCATGGCGTCGATGGAGATAACCAGCGATTGGGTCAAGGCGGCGCTGTCGTCCCTCAAGCGGCCAAGCCCGCGGAATCGCCGCGACGATACGCCGGGCGCACGCGGCCATGCAAACCGCCGCTCAAGCTCACGGCTTGCGCGCCTTCAGCGCCTCCAGCGCGGCGAATGGGGAGTCCGTCGCGGCCTGGGGCGAGAACTCGAACTCGGCCCCCGGCCGGCGCGGGAAAGGATCGATCTCCAGGGCCAGGTGCTCGAGCACGATGGCGGCGAGATCGAGATCATGGCCGGCCAGCACGTCGGGCGGGTCCGGGGCGTCGGGATCGTATTCCACCTCGCCGCCCTGCGCGGCGGGGCCATTGGGGCTGCCCGCGGGCACGAGGCGGACCTCGATCTCGCCCGCGAGCGGCTGCTCGAACGGGTCCAGCGTGAGCGAGCAGAGCTGCTCGACCACGGCCGCGAACCGGCCGGTCACCTCGGCGCCGTCGAGCCAGGGGCGGACGGTGAGCTCGGCGGTCAGCGACGGCAGGCTCTCCAGGCCGAGGTCGTGGGCGGCCTTGGATCGTTCGGCGGCGTCGGGCTCGAGCCGCACGTGCAGCGGCGCATGGCCGAGTTCGTGCAGGCGGAGCGGCGCGCGCCAGCTGCGGATCACCGGCTCGCCCATGTCACCTCGCCCGCGAGCAGCGCCGCGAGCGGTTGGGCGGCGAGCGCCGTCCGCTGGGCGAGCACGTAGCCGACCAGCGCCGGCGCCTTGGCGGCGTCTGCGCCGTCATAGACGGTGCGACCGAGCAGCGCAGTCAACGGCGCCTGGTCCGGCAGCGCGGCGATGGCGGCCAGGTACGACTTCACCCGCCCATAGAAGGCCTCGCCCAACCGGCGCATCTTCTTGCCGACCGACAGGTCGCCGACCCCCAGCTCGCGCAAGGCGTCGTCGAGGGCGCTGAGATAGGCGTCGAACAGCGCCTGGCCGGTTTCAGCGGCGGGGTCTTCCACGCCCTGCAGGCGCTCCAGGAGGAGCACGAGGTGCAGGGTGTAGATTTCGAAGCGGCCTTCCACCGTGTCCGGCGCGCCCAGCGCCGCATAGAGCTCCGCCTTGCGCGACTGCTCGACCACGCGGGCGTAGAGCGCACGGCCCGCGGCGTGCGCGGCCCTGGGCCGGAACAGACGATCGATGAGCATGCAAGCCTCGATTTCGTCCAAGGTCGGGACTAAAGGCGGCATTGAACTAAGCGGCGAGCGACGATAGGTCAAAGCCTCTTGCCGCCAGAACGGGCTGGTCCATTGCCGATGTTTCGCCGTATCGCCTTCGCCGCGCTCGCCGCGGGCCTCGTCGCCGCCACGAGCGCCTGCTCGCCCATCGCAAGCTATTCGGGGTTCCAGGCCATCGAGGCCAATCCGAAGGACGTCAAGGTGGGTGTCGACACCAAGTCCACGGTGCGCGGCAAGCTCGGCTCGCCCTCGACCACCTCGACCTTCGATCCGAACATCTGGTTCTACATGAACCAGGTGAAGCATCGGGTCGCGTTCCGCCGTCCGCAGGTGGTGGCCCGCAACATCACCGCCATAGCCTTCAACAAGGACACCGAGATGGTGGAGAGCGTGCACAACTACACGCTGAAGGACGGCAAGGTGATCGCCTACAATGACCGTGAGACGCCGACCCGCGGGCGGGAGATCACCATCCTCGAGCAGATGATCGGCTCAGTGGGCCACTCGATCCTGCCGCCGAACGACGACGAGGGCGTCCCAGGCAACCGCCCCGGCGACCGCCGCGGCCCGTAACGGTCCTTAAGCCGGCGCGAAAAACGCCCCGGAGGTCGCGCTCCGGGGCGTCTTCGTTTCAGCCGGAAGCCGCGCTTAGTGGATCACGCCGTGGAACAGCATGGCGAGCAGCAGCAGGGCCACGATGTTGGTGATCTTGATCATCGGGTTCACGGCCGGGCCGGCCGTGTCCTTGTAGGGATCGCCGACGGTGTCGCCGGTGACCGCGGCCTTGTGGGCGTCGGAGCCCTTGCCCCCGTAGTTGCCCTCCTCGATCAGCTTCTTGGCGTTGTCCCAGGCGCCGCCGCCGGAGGTCATCGAGATGGCGACGAACAAGCCGGTGACGATCACGCCCATCAGCATGGCGCCCAGCGAGGCGAAGGCGTTCACCTTCCCGCCGATCACCCGCATCACGTAGAACAGCACGATCGGCGAGGCGACCGGCAGCAGGGACGGCACGATCATCTCGCGGATCGCCGCCCGCGTCAGGATGTCCACGGCGCGACCGTACTCCGGCTTCACCTCGCCGGTCATGATGCCCGGGTTCTCCCTGAACTGGCGACGCACCTCGGCGACGACGGACTCGGCCGCCCGGCCGACCGCCGTCATGGAGAGCCCGCCGAACAGGAACGGCAGCAGGCCCCCCAGCAGCAGGCCCACGACCACATAGGGATTCGAGAGGTCGAAACGGACCTCGCCGAGGCCGTCGAACACCGAGCCCGCCGGGGCGTTGGCCGCGAAGAACTTGAGGTCGGAGGTGTAGCACGCGAACAGCACCAGGGCGCCCAGCCCCGCCGAGCCGATCGCATAGCCCTTGGTCACCGCCTTGGTGGTGTTGCCGACCGCATCGAGCGCGTCGGTGGAGACCCGGACCTCGGGCGGCAGGCCGGCCATCTCGGCGATGCCGCCGGCGTTGTCGGTCACCGGCCCGAAGGCGTCGAGCGCCACGATGAAGCCGGCCAGCGACAGCATCGCGGTGGTGGCGATGGCGATGCCGAACAGGCCCGCCAGGCTGTAGGCGATCAGGATTCCGACCACGATGGTGAGCGCCGGAAGCGCTGTGGACTCCAGCGATATCGCCAGGCCCTGGATGACGTTGGTGCCGTGGCCCGAGACCGAGGCCTTGGCCACCGACTTCACCGGCCGGAAGCCGGTGCCGGTGTAGTACTCGGTGATGACCACGATGGCCGCGGTGACGCCCAGGCCCACCACGCCGCACCAGAACAGGCTCATGGCGTCGAACGTGAGGTCGCCCACCGTGACAGGGGCGGTGACCAGCCGGTTGGTGACGAACCACAGGGCGATGATCGACAGCACGCCGGTGACGATCAGGCCGCGGTAGAGGGCGCCCATGATGTTCCTCGAGCGGCCGAGGCGGACGAAGAAGGTGCCGATGATCGAGGTCACGATGCAGACGCCGCATATCGCCAGCGGCAGCAGCATCATGTCGCCGACCACCGGCTGGCCGCGGAAGAAGATCGCCGCCAGCACCATGGTGGCGACCGTGGTCACGGCATAGGTCTCGAACAGGTCGGCGGCCATGCCCGCGCAGTCCCCGACGTTGTCGCCCACGTTGTCGGCGATGGTCGCGGCGTTGCGGGGATCGTCCTCCGGAATGCCGGCTTCGACCTTGCCCACCATGTCGCCGCCGACGTCGGCGCCCTTGGTGAAGATGCCGCCGCCGAGGCGGGCGAAGATGGAGATCAGCGAGGCGCCGAAGCCCAGCGCCACCAGGCTGTCGATCACGTCGCGGCTGGTCGGATCATAGCCCAGGGCGCCGGTCAGGACGGTGTAGTAGACCGACACGCCCAGCAGCGCGAAACCCGCCACCAGCATGCCGGTGACGGCCCCGGAGCGGAACGCCATCGAGAGCCCCTTCTCGAGGCCCTCGGAGGCCGCTTGCGCGGTCCGCACGTTGGCGCGCACGCTGATCAGCATGCCGGCGAAGCCGGCCGCGCCGGACAGGACCGCCCCGATGAAGAAGCCGGCGGCCGCCAACGGACCGATCAGCGCTGCGACGATGATCAGGATGACGACGCCGACGATGCCGATCGTGGTGTATTGCCGCCGCAGGTAGGCTTGCGCCCCTTCCTGGATCGCGGCCGCGATCTCCTGCATCCGGGCCGTGCCGGCGGAGGCCCGAAGCAGCGCGCTCGACTGAACGGCGCCATAGAGCACCGCCAGCACCCCGGCTGCGATCACCAATGTCAGCGTAAGACCCATATCGTGCGCTTCCCTCTCCGCGCGGAAGGCGAACCGCGGGCGCGAAACGCGTCCCCCGGTCCTGTCCCAGCCCAAGTTTCCCGAATTCAGGGGCGCGAAGGACCGCGCCCCGAAAAGCGGCGCGATTAGTGCCAAAGTTGATCCGCGGGCGCAACCGGCGGGGGATAAGCTTCGTCAGGTTCTGACGATTTTCAGGATCGGGGGTTCGCCAGCCGGTGCTGCGGAGCCTGCGACGTGACCACCACCGACCGCACCACGCCCGGTCCCACGATGGCCGCGGCCTCTCGCATCATCGCCGCGCAGAGCCGCGAATCGTCGATGCGGTTCACGTCGCCCGGCACGGAGAACGGGCTGCGGTGGGCGCTGCGCACCAGGGCGTCGCGGAAGTAGGGCTCCTTCTCCCTGAGCCGCAGGGCGTCGGCGTTGGGCGCGAGGTTCAGGCGCAGATAGACGAACACGTAGTTCACCAGCTGCCCATGCGAGACGACCGGCAGACCCACGGGCAGGATGTCGACGTATTGGCCGACCTCGGCGGGCGCGGCGGCGGCGGGCGCGGCGAGGGTCAGGGACAGGGCGGCGGCGATCGCGATTCGTCGGAGCATGCGGCCAGTTTCGCGCCCGCGGGTTTCCGCAAGGTTGAAGTGCGTCCGCGGGGGCGACGCGCTTGGAACGGTGCTATGCTTGCGCCAACGCAGACGTGAGAGCAGCGGGGATGCTTCTCGATCGACGCCAGGCTGGCCTTGGGCTGCTCAGCGCTGCGGGGATGCTCGCGCCTGGCCTCGCCTGGGGCCAGACGGGCCAGCCACCGGCCGCGCCGGCGACGCCGGATGACCAGCCCACCCAGCTGCAGACCGAGCCCGATCCGTTCAAGCACCTGCTCGCGCCGGTCAGGATCAACAAGCAGGGCCCGTTCCAATTCCTGATCGACACCGGCGCCAACGTGAGCTGCATCTCGCACGCGGTGGCCGAGACCCTTGCGCTGCCGCCGGATCAGCCGACCCCGGTGCATACGCCGGTCGGCGTGCGCGTGCGGCCAAGCGTCCTGATCGAGCGGCTGGACGTCGGCGCGCGGACGCGGCGGCGGGTGCGGACCCCGATCTTCCCCGGGCTGGGAAAAGGCATCGACGGCGTGCTCGGCGTCGACTGGCTGGGCGGCCAGAGGCTGGCGCTGGACTTCAAGGCCAACCGCCTGGAGATCACGCGCTCCCGGGACGAGGTCCCCCTGCTGAACCGGGTGATCGTGCCGGCCCGACGCCGGCTTGGCCAGCTCACCATCGTCGACGCCGACCTCGGCGGTCATCGGATCAGCGCGATGATCGACTCCGGCTCGCAGGCGACGATCTGCAACACGCCGCTGCGCGATCTCGTGACTGCGATGGAAAGCGGCCGGCCCGACCACCAGCCGCACTATCAGGTCAAGCTCGAGACGTTGGCCGGCGAGCCGTTCAGCGGCGAAATGTTCTACCTGCCGTTCCTCAAGCTCGGAGGCCTGCAGCTCGGCAACGTTCCGACGGTCCATGCCGAGACGCACATCTTCGAGCTTTGGGGCCTGAAGACGACGCCGGCCGTGGTGCTGGGGATGGACCTGCTCACCCAGTTCCAGGCGGTGGCGCTGGACTATGGCCGTTCGCGGGTGCGCTTCGACCTGGTCTGAGTTCGGCCGCGGGGGTCCGGGATGCGGCCAGGGCGCGGCCCTCGGCGCGGATCCGTATGACCAGCACGCCGGCGTTGAGCGCCGAGAACACAGCGGCATAGATCGGCAGGTGGAAGACCAGCGGCAGCACGGCGATCTCGCCCACCACCACGGCGTAGTTGGGATGCGGGAACAGGCGATACGGTCCGCGCCGCACCAGGGGCTCGCCGGGCAGGCTGATGATCCGGGTTGTCCACCGCGCGCCCAGGCTGAGCAGCGTCCAGGCGCGCAGGGCCTGCAGGACCAGGTACGCCGCGAGCCAGCCGAGGTCGGCCGCACGGTCCCACGCCAACAGCCACAGTCCGGCCAGCCAGGCGGCGTGCAGCGCGACGATCAGCGGATAGTGCCGGGCGCCCACTTCGACGCCGCCGCGCGCCAGCAACCGGGCCGTGTTGCGCCGGGCGATCGCCAGCTCGCCGAGGCGTTGCAGGCTCACCAGCGCGAGGATCGCGACGGAGAGCGTCATGCCGCAAGCAGCGTCACCGTGCTGGCCGTGAACCCCGGCCCCAGGGCCGACAACGCCGAGCGGCGAGGCAAGCCCTTCTGGCGCATGCGGTCGAGGATGAAGAGCACGGTCGGCGCCGACATGTTGCCGTGCTCGGCTAGGATCTCGCGTTCGACGTCGAGCGCGCCCTGGCCGAGGTCCAGCGCCCCCTCGAGCGCCTCGATCACCTTCGCCCCCCCGGGATGGCAGATGAAGCGATCGATATCTTCCATCGCCAGGCCCTGCGCCTGCAGCATGGCTTGCATCGCCGGCCGCAGCATCTTCTGCACGAACGACGGCACGCTCTGGCTGAGGACCACGCCCAGGCCGAGATCGTCCATCCGCCAGCCCATGATGTCGAGACTGTCCGGCCAGGTGTGCTCGGCGAATCCCGCCACCTGCAGGAAGCCGCTGTCGCCGGTCCGCAGCACGCAGGCCGCCGCGCCGTCGCCGAACAGGGCGGTGGCGACGATGTCGGTGGCGTTCACCACGTCGTTGCGGAAGGCGAGCGTGCAAAGCTCGACCGTCACGAACAGCACGGTCGCGCCAGGCTGGGCGGCCGCCAGCCGGGCGGCGAGCGCCAGGCCGGTCGCCCCACCGGCGCAGCCCACCCCGAACAGCGGCACCCGCGCGGCGTCCGGCCGGAAGCCCAGGCGGTTCATCGCGCGGGCCTCCAGCGAGGGGGTGGCGACGCCGGTCGTGGAGGCGGTGACGATGATGTCGACATCGGCCCCGCCCAGACCCGCACCCGCGAGCGCCTTCTCGGCGGCCTGGCTGAACAGCTCGAGCGCGCCTTCGAGATAGGTGGCGCTGCGCTCCGGCAGGCTGCGGGGCTGCAGGTACCACTCGATCGGCCGCACGGCCTGGCGACGCCGCACGCCGGCGTTGTCGAACACCGTGGCCAGCCGCTCGACCAGCGGAAAGCGCTCACGGAACTCTTCGACGACGATGTCGCGCACCTCGTCCTGGATGAGCTCGTGGGCCGGCGAGGCGGTTGCGAGCGAAATCAGCCCGACGGATGGCGGCATGGAGGGCTCCGCTGGAAGGCTTGGCCGCAGCGGAACCCCCGGCCACCGCCGTTGTTCCGCTTCAACCTAGAGGTGGCGCCAACCTCCGGCGCCCGGATCGACGGTTCGCGCCCCCACCCTAACTTCGACGCCTGACGCTGTCGTGACGTTTCCGATCCGGGTGAAGCCGGGCATCTCCGCTCCCGCCGGCGCGGTGCAGACGATCTCGTAATCGTCGCCGCCGGTCGCCAGGCGCAGGCGCGCGGCGGCGCGGTCCGGCTGCCGGCGCAGCCATGCGCGGGCGGCCCCGGAGAGCGGCGCCAGGTCGAGGTCCAGCACCAGCCCCACGCCGCTCGCCTGCGCGATGTGGGCCGCGTCGGCGACCAGGCCGTCGGAAACGTCGGCCGCCGCGGTGGCGTGGGCCCACAGCACGTCGCGCAGGTCCAGCCGCGGCCTCGGACGCCGGTAGCGTTCGATGAGCTCTCCGCTTGCATCGTCGAGATCGCCCTTGGCGACCGCGAGGCCCAGCGCGCCGTCGCCGATGGTCCCGCTGACCCAGACGGCCTCGCCCGCCCGCGCGCCGGCGCGGCGCAGCATCCGGCCCTCGGGAACCCAGCCCATGGCCGTCAGGCTGGCCCAGAACGGTCCGGGCGTGACCACCGTGTCGCCGCCCAGCAGATCGAGCCCGAAAGTCTGCAGATCCTCCCCCAGCCCCGCGGCGAAGGCCGCCCGTTCGCCGGACCCGAAGCGGCTCGACCAGGCGACGGCGAGAAACGCGGCGAATGGCTCGGCGGCCTTGGCGGCGAGGTCGGAAAGGTTCACCCGCACCAGCTTCTGCGCCAGCAGCGCGGGCGCCTCTCCCGCCGGCGCGTGCACCCCCTCGACGATCGCGTCCTTGGTGACCACCAGGTCGAAACCCGGCCGGCCCGCCACGACAGCGGCGTCGTCGAGCAGGTCGAAGGCGCCGGCCGCGCCGCGGCTCAGCGGACGGAACAGCCGCGCGATCTCGCCGAATTCATCCGTGGCGGACATCCTGGGCCACCGCATCCAGCGCGCCGTTGACGAAGCCGGGCTCGGGCCCCTCGAAGAATGACTTGGCGAGCTCGACATATTCGTCGATGGCCACCTCGGTCGGCACATCCGGACGGTGCGCGAGCTCATAGGCGCCCCCGCGCAGCATGGCGCGAACCGTGGCGTCGATGCGATCCAGGCGCCAGCCGGCCGCAAGGCGCCGGGCGATGGCGGCGTCGATCTCGCCCTGGTGGGCGACCACGCCACGAACGACGTCGGCGAAGAACGCCTCGTCGGCCGAGGCGAGCGTCGCGCCTTCGGCGGCGTCCGGCAGGTCGCGGTCGAAGCGATGCTCGTTGAACTCGCGGATCACCGTCTCCGCGCCGGCGCCGGAGACCTCCATCTGATAAAGCGCCTGGACCGCGGCGAGCCGGGCCACCGAGCGCGCCTGCTTGCCCGGCGCGCTCATCGCCGGCCGCCCCCGAGCAGCTGCTGTTTCAGCGCGACCATCGCCAGGGCGGCGCGGGCCGCCCCGCCGCCCTTGTCGCCCTCCGAAGGTTGCGCCCGGGCGAGCGCCTGGGCCTCGTCCTCGACGGTCAGGATGCCGTTGCCGATCGCCAGCCGGCGGCCGACCGCGAGATCCATGACCCCGCGCGCGCTCTCGTTCGAGACGAGCTCGAAATGGTATGTCTCGCCGCGGATCACCGTGCCGAGCGCCACATAGCCGTCGTAGCGCGCACCGCCCGCCGGCCGGTGGCCGCCCTCTTCGGCGAAGGCGATGGCGGCGGGGATTTCCAGCGCGCCGGGGACGGTGACCACGTCATATTCCGCGCCGAAGGCGTCCAGCACCGACTTGGCGCCGGTCAGCAGCAGGTCGGCGAGGTGGTCGTAGAAGCGGGCCTCCACGATCAGGATGCGGATCTTGTCGTCGCTCATCGCGGCTTCGTCCTCGCGCGGCCAGGCGGCGATCCGCTTTAGGCTGTTTCGCGCCAGCGGGCGAGATAGCGCGCCAGCATGTCGATCTCCAGGTTGACCCGGGCGCCGGCAGTCAGTTCGCCCAGCGTCGTGACGTCCCAGGTGTGCGGGATCAGGTTCACCCCGAACACGTCGTCGGCAACGTCGTTGACCGTCAGCGACACGCCCTCGATGGTGATCGAGCCCTTCGGCGCGATGAAGCGGTGCAGCGGCCTTGGCGCGCGGATCCGCACCCGGTGCGAGCCGCCTTCGCTCTCGACCGACAGCACCTCGCCGATCCCGTCCACATGGCCGGAGACGATATGGCCGCCGAGCTCGTCGCCAACCCTGGCGGCGCGCTCCAGGTTGACGCGGCGCCCCTCGGTCCAGGCGCCGAGGGTCGAAACCGCCAGCGTCTCGCCCGACACCTCCACGGCGAACCAGCTCTCGCCTTTCTCCACCACGGTCAGGCAGCAGCCTGCGTGATTGATCGAGGCGCCGATCGCCACGTCCGCCAGATGGAAGCTGGTCTCGATCTCGAAGCGGCGGTCGCGGTTGGTGTCGCGCACCGCCCGCACGCGGCCCACATCGGTGACGATGCCGGTGAACATCAGGCCTTCTCGTAACGCTCCCAGAGGTCGGGACCGAGCTCGCGAACCTCCACCCGCCGGAAATGGGGCGCGCTCGCCAGCGCCGCAATGGCGAGCGCGCCGACGCCCGGGCGCCCCTCGCCGCCGATCACCACCGGCGCACGGAACCACTCGAGCGCGTCCACCAGGCTGCCGCGCAGGAAGCTCGCCGCCACCTGGCCCCCGCCCTCGACGAACAGGCGCGCCAGGCCCTCGGCGGCAAGCGCGGCCACCACCGTCTTCAGCTCGGGGCGGTCCTCGCCCACCGCACGGACCTGCAGGACGCGCACGCCGGCCGCCGTGAGATGCGCCTCGGGCGACGTGGTCGTGACCACGTAGGTGGGGACCTCGCGGGCGGCGGCGACCAGCTTGCACTCGGGGCGGAGCCTCTGACGGCTGTCCAGGACCACGCGCGCCGGCTGACGGCCGTTGTAGCCGGCCAGCCGAACGGTGAGCTCCGGATCGTCCGCCAGCGCCGTCTCGACGCCCACCACCACCGCATCGTGCGCCGCGCGCAGGCGGTGGACCTGCTCCCGCGCCGACGCGCCGGTGATCCAGCGGCTCTCCCCCGAGCCGGTCGCGATGCGCCCGTCGAGCGAGGTGGCGAGCTTGAGGGTGATCATCTTCCTTCCCTTAATCGGGGGGGAAGGGCCGCGCCAGCGGCGAGGGTGCGGAGGAGTCAGCGCTCGTCGGCCGCCGCCAAGCCTTCTTCGCCCAGGAACTTGGCGAAGTCCTGCGTCTCGCGGAAGTCGCGGTAGACGGAGGCGTAGCGAACATAGGCCACGTCATCCAGCTGCTTGAGGTGCTTCATGACGAGCTCGCCCACCGCCGAGGACGGCAGCTCCGTCTCGCCCATGCTTTCCAGCTGGCGGACGATCGCCGAGATCATCCGCTCGACCTGCTCGGGGTCCACAGGGCGCTTGCGGATGGCGATGGCGACCGAGCGCGCCAGCTTGTCGCGATCGAACGGCGTGCGCCGGCCCGAACGCTTGACGATGGTCAGCTCGCGCAGCTGGACGCGCTCGAAGGTGGTGAAGCGGCCGCCGCACTCGGGACAGAGCCGGCGGCGGCGAATGGCGGCCCCGTCCTCGGACGGACGGCTGTCCTTGACCTGGCTTTCGGCGTGGCCGCAGAACGGGCAGCGCATGATTTAGCCCCCCTCGCGGCACTAAACGCTATTAGGTGTAGATGGGGAAGCGCTTCGTGAGTTGAAGGACTTCGCCGCGGACCTTCGCCTCGACGCCGGCGTTGTCGCCGCCGGCCTTCAGGCCGTCCAGCACCTCGCCGATCCACTTGCCGATCTGGCGGAATTCCGCGGGTCCGAAGCCGCGGGTCGTGCCGGCGGGCGAGCCCACCCTCAGGCCCGAGGTCTGCACCGGCGGCAGCGGGTCGAAGGGGATGCCGTTCTTGTTGGTGGTGATGCCGGCCCGCTCCAGCGCCACCTCGGCCTCTGCGCCGGTGACCCCTTTCGGAGTCAGGTCGACCAGCAACAGGTGGCTGTCGGTGCCGTTCGAGACGATCTTGAAGCCCGCCGACTGCAGGCTATCGGCGAGCGCGCGGGCGTTGTCGATCACCGCCTGGGCGTAGAGCTTGAACTCCGGCTTCAGCGCCTCGGCGAACGCCGCGGCCTTGGCGGCGATGACGTGCATCAGCGGGCCGCCCTGCAGCCCGGGGAACACCGCGCTGTCGATCTTCCTGGCGAGCTTCTTGTCATTGGTCAGGATCATGCCGCCGCGCGGTCCGCGCAGGGTCTTGTGCGTGGTCGTCGTCACGATCTGGGCGTGCGGGAACGGGTTCGGATAGACGCCCGCCGCCACCAGGCCCGCATAGTGGGCGATGTCGGCCATCACGATCGCGCCCACCTTGTCGGCGATCTCCCGGAAGCGGGCGAAGTCGATGTGCCGCGAATAGGCGCTGCCGCCGGCGATGATGACCAGCGGGCGCTCGGCCAGCGCCACTTCCTCCGCCTGGTCGTAGTCGATCAGATGGTCCTGGGGGCGGACCCCGTAGTGCACCGGCCGGAACCACTTGCCCGACTGGTTGATGTTCTTGCCGTGGGTGAGGTGGCCGCCGGCCGCCAGGTCCATGCCCATGAAGGTGTCGCCTGGGACCATGGTGGCCATGAACACCGCCTGGTTCGCCTGGCTGCCGGAGTGCGGCTGCACATTGGCGAACTCGCAGCCGAACAGCCGCTTGGCCCGCGCCTGCGCCAGCCGTTCGGCCTCGTCGACCACCTCGCAGCCGCCGTAGTAGCGCTTGCCCGGATAGCCCTCGGCGTACTTGTTGGTGAGCACCGAGCCCTGCGCCTGCAGCACAGCCTTGGAGACGATGTTCTCCGAGGCGATCAGCTCGATCTGGTCCTGCTGGCGCTTGAGCTCCGCGTCGAGCACGCCGGCGAGCTCCGCATCGCTCCGCTCGATGCCGTCGGCGAAGAAGTCGTGGGTGTCGGGCTGGGCTTGCACGTGCAGGGTCAAGGTGGGCCTCTCGGCAGGCGTTGAGTCTCTTCGGCGAGGAGAGCGCTGTTTACCCTTATCCGCCACGGCTTCCAACGCCGCGCGGGAACGAACGCCGAAGTGTCGCGTTCCTCGGCTAGCCCGGGGTGTAAGCGAAAGCGTGCGCCGTGGTGCGGCGTGCAAAACGAAGATGGGGCTGCAGATGAGCGTTGGACCCGGACCCGAAGGCCATTCGGGCGAGGAGCTGCTACGACTGGGAGCCGAGATCGTCGCCGCTTACGTCAGCCGCAATTCGGTGGCGGCCGAGGCCGTTCCAGACATCATCCGCACCGTCCACCAGACGCTGGAGAGCATCACCCGCGGCGCCCCTGCGCCGAGCGACGAGCGGCCTAAGCCGGCGGTGCCGGTCGGCAAGTCCGTGCAGCACGACTATATCGTTTGCCTCGAGGACGGAAAGCGGCTGAAGATGCTCAAGCGCTATCTTCGGTCCCGCTACAACATGAGCCCCGACGAATACCGCCGTCGCTGGAACCTGCCGCCGGACTATCCGATGGTGGCGCCGGCCTATGCGGCCCGGCGCTCGGCGTTCGCCAAGCAGATCGGCCTGGGGCGCGGCGTGCGCAGGCGCAAGGCATGAGCGTGCTGCATCCGGACGGGGCCCTGCGGCCATTCAACAAGTCGGGCTACGAGATCCTCGACGACGGGGTGGAGCGCGGCGAACTGGTCATCTGGTCGGTGAACCCTGTCCAGCCCAGAGTCGGCGACACCTTGCTGATCGAGAGCGGCGGCCTTCCCTACGACGCGGCGGTAGATGAGGTGCGCTCCTTCAAGGGCGGCTGGAGCGCCACCTGCAGCGTCGAGCCGCTGGCCGATTAGGCGGCGACGCCGCCCACCCGCTTGATGTTGCAGCGGACCCAGAGCGCCTCGAGGGCGGCGGTCAGCTCATCCATCATCTCGTCGGTGTGCGCCGGAGACGGCGTGAAGCGCAGCCGCTCGGTGCCGCGCGGCACGGTGGGGTAGTTGATCGGCTGCACGTAGATCCCGTGATCCGCCAGCAAGATGTCGGAGACCATCTTGCAGTGGACCGGATCGCCCACCAGCACCGGCACGATGTGGCTGACCGACGGCATGACCGGAAGGCCGGCCTTGGCGAGCTTCGCCTTCAACGCCGCGGCGCGCGCCTGGTGGATGACGCGCACCTCATCGTGTTCCTTGAGCCAGCGGATCGAGGCGGCCGCTCCCGCGGCCAGGGCCGGCGGGATGGAGGTCGTGAAGATGAAGCCGTCGGCGTAGCAGCGGATCGCATCGACGATCACCGCATCGGCGGCGATGTAGCCGCCCATCACGCCGAACGCCTTGCCGAGCGTGCCTTCGACGATGTCGATCTCGGCCATCACGCCGTCGCGCTCGGCCACGCCGGCGCCGCGCGGGCCGTACATGCCGACCGCATGCACCTCGTCGAGGTAGGTCATCGCGCCGTACCTCTTGGCCAGCGCCACGGTGCCGGCCATGTCGGCGATGTCGCCGTCCATGGAATAGACGCTCTCGAAGGCGACCACCTTGGGCGCATCGGCCGGCGCGGCGGCCAGCAGTTCCTCCAGGTGCGCCAGGTCGTTGTGGCGAAACACATGGCGCTCGCAGCGCGCGCCGCGGATGCCGGAGATCATCGAATTGTGATTCAGCGCGTCGGAGAAGATGATCACGCCCGGCAGGATCTTCGACAGCGTCGAGAGCGTCGCCTCGTTGGAGACGTAGCCGGAGGTGAAGAGCAGCGCCGCCTCCTTCTGGTGCAGGTCGGCGAGCTCGCGCTCGAGCTCCACATGGTAGCGTGTGGTGCCGGAGATGTTGCGGGTGCCGCCCGAGCCTGAGCCCGCCTCCTCGATCGCCTCACGCATGGCGTCGAGCACGACGGGGTTCTGGCCCTGGCCGAGGTAGTCGTTGGAACACCACACCACCACGTCCTGCTGGCGCCCGTCAGGGCGGGTCCAGGTGGCGTGCGGAAACTCTCCCCGATGCCGCTTCAGATCGGCGAAGACGCGGTAGCGGCCCTCGGCTCGGACCTTCTCGAGGGCGGCGCGGAACGCGGAACGATAATCCATCGACCTCACTGCCGCCCGGACGGTCGACGATCTCGCGCCCGAAGCGGTTCCCCTGTGACGACGGGCTTTTTGGCGCCGCACGCCGCACATGTCTACCTGACCGCGCCGCGTGGGCGGCTTGATCCTGCTCAATATGGTCCTGACGCGATCGGTTCGGAAGCCAGGAAAACGACCGCGTGCGCGAGATTACGTCCGCAATGCGTGATCGGAAGCGAGGCGGCCCCGGAACAGTTCGAGGATGGCGGAGAAGTCCTTGCCGCCGTATCCGAGGCGATCGAACAGGGCGTAGAGCCCCTCGGCCGTGGCGCCCAAGGGCGCCGCGGCGCCCGAACGGGCGGCGGCCTCCTGCGCGAGCTTCAGGTCCTTCAGCATCATCGCGGTGGCGAAGCCGCCTTCATAGCCGCGGTTGGAGGGCGCGGCGGGAACCGGGCCCGGCCAGGGGCAGTAGCTCGTCAGGCTCCAGCACTGGCCGGAGGACTGCGAGGAGATCTCGAAGAATTTCAGCGGATCCAGGCCCAGCCTCTCGGCGAGCGCGAGCGCTTCGCAGACGCCGATCATCGAGACGCCGAGCACCATGTTGTTGCAGATCTTGGCGGCCTGTCCGGCGCCGTGATCGCCGGCGCGGACCGTCACCCGGCTCATCGGCTTCAGGGCTTCCTCGATCGCCGGGAAATCTGGCTCGTCGCAGCCCACCATGAAGGCGAGCGTTCCGGCGTCGGCGGCCGCCGTCCCGCCCGAGACCGGCGCGTCGGCGAAGCGGAACCCGCTCGCCTTGGCCTGGGCGGCGACCGCACGAGCGCTCTCGACGTCGATGGTCGAGCAGTCGATCAGCAGCGCCGACCTGGGCGCCTGCGGCAGCACCTCCTCCGCATAGACCTGCCGCACGTGCGATCCGGCCGGCAGCATGGTGATGACGGCTTCAGCCTCGGCGACCGCCTCGGCCACCGACCCCACCGCCTCGCAGCCGGCGGCGGCGGCCCTCTCGATCGCCGGCTTCGAGAGGTCGTAGGCCATGACCCGCCGCTGCGCCTTGGCCTGGTTTGCGGCCATTCCGCCGCCCATGTTGCCCAGGCCAATGAACGCGATGCGGGTCATGGCAAACTCCTAAGCGAATACACTGACCTGTTACGGTTTACGGAACTTGTAGATGAACTGATCCGTGTGGTGGCGGATCGAGGGATCGAAGACGTTCTTGTCGTGCGGATCGGCGGGGTTCGCCAGGATTTTGCTCTCGCGTTGGAACTTGAAACCCGCGGCCTCGACCTCCTTGCGCACGACCGCCGGGTCGATCCGGTGCAAGGTGTGGGTGACGTTCGGATCGCCGGGCAGCGCCACGTGATCGAGCACGATATACTCGCCGCCGGGCTTCAGCGCGTTGAAGACGCTCTTGTTGAACGCCGCCATGTCGAAGTTCGGGATGTTGTGCAGGTCGTGATAGTTCTGCGCCGTGAACACGATGTCGGCCGGGTTCGGCACGGCAAGCGCCGCCGGCGAGGCCTTGATCGGTTTTACGTTGGAATAGGCCGGCTCAGCCGCCAGCTTCTCGATCGCGGGGGTCGGCGTCGGCTTGGCGGGATCGCTCGACGGCCGCGGCGGCGGATAGACCGCGTACACCGTCCCCTTCGGCCCCACCGCCTTGGAGAGCAGGCGGGTGAAGTAACCGCCGCCGGGGATGAGTTCGACGACGGTCATGCCAGGCTTCACGCCCACGAAGTCGAGCGTCTCGGCGGGCTTGCGCGCCGCATCGAGGGCGGTGTCGGCCGCCGGGCGGCCCTTGTCGGCGACGGCGGCGGTGATGTTGGCGGCGGGCTTGGCCATCACCGCGCCTGCGGAGAGCGCCGCGGCCACGACGGCCGTCAGCAGGAGCTTGGATTTCATCGCGATGTTCCTCCCAGGGCGATCCTTTGAAGTCGCCCTGCGGTCAAGGTAGGGGCGACCAGGCCTGACCGGAAGCCAGGCTTGCGAAAATGCCGTCGACGGCCGCCTCGCTCACGTCCTCCAGGCGGGCCGGCGCCCAGTTCGGCGCATTGTCCTTCTCGACGATGACCGCGCGCACGCCTTCCAGGAAATCGTGACCCACCGTCAGACGGTGGGCGATGCGATACTCCATCTCCATCACCTCGGCGAAGCTGGTCGCCTTGGCGCCGAGCTGCAGCTGGCGGAAGGCGACCTTCAGGCTGAGCGGCGACTTGGCGGCGATCGCGCCCGCTTGCTCGCGCGCCCAGTCGCTGTCGGCGCCCTGCAGCGCGCGCACGATCGCTTCGACGCTGTCGCCGGCGAACAGCTGAGAGATCTCGTCCTGGTGCGCGGCGAGCGCCGGCCGGCCGGCGTCGGCCTCGAACTCGGTGAGCAGGGTCTCCAGCGCCGCGGGATCGGCGATGATGGCCGTCTTCAGCGCCTCCAGCTTGGCCGCCTCCACATAGTCGGTGATCACGCCCAGCAGCTCGCAGTCGGCCGCTCGGATGCGCGCCCCGGTGAGCGCCAGCCACAGGCCGATGTGGTCGGGCATCCGCGCGAGATACCAGCTGCCGCCGACGTCCGGAAACAGGCCGATGCCGGTCTCCGGCATGGCGAAGACGGTCCGCTCGGTCCCGACCCGGAACCTGACCGGGCGCGCCACGCCGACGCCGCCGCCCATCACCACCCCGTCCATGAAGGCCACGACGTGCTTCGGATAATGGAACAGCAGGTGGTCGAGCCGGTACTCGGTGAAGAAGAACTCCCGCGCGGCGATCCCGTCGCCGGCGCCGCTCTCGGCCAGCGTGCGGATGTCGCCGCCGGCGCAGAAGCCGCGCTCGCCCGAATGATCGAGCATCACGATCGCGACGGCCGGATCGATCCGCCAGGCGGTGAGCGCTGCGATCATCTCGCGGCACATGGTCGTGGTGAGGGCGTTGAGGGCCTGCGGCCGGTTCAGCGTCAGCCGCCCGACCTCGCCCTCGACCCGGACGATGACCTCCGGGCCTTCGCTCATCGGTAAAGCTCCCGGGCGATGATCACGCGCATGATCTCGTTGGTGCCTTCCAGGATCTGGTGGACGCGAAGGTCGCGCACGATCCGCTCCAGGGGGAAGTCCTTCAGGTAGCCGTAACCGCCGTGCAGCTGCAGGGCCTGGTTGGCGATCTCGAAACCGGCGTCGGTGGCGAACCGCTTGGCCATGGCGCAGTACTGCGTGGCCTTGGGGTTCTGCAGATCGAGGGCGTGAGCCGCCCGGCGCACCATCAGGCGCGAGGCGTCGAGGTCGGTCGCCATGTCCGCGAGCCGCCACTGCAGCCCCTGGAACTCCCTGAGCGGCCGGCCGAACTGTCTGCGGCTGTCGAGATAGGCCTTCGCCGTCTCCAGGGCGAACCCTGCGCCGCCCAGCGAGCAGGAGGCGATGTTGATCCGCCCGCCGTCCAGGCCGGCCATTGCGAACTTGAAGCCCTCCCCCTCGTCGCCGATGCGATTGGCCGCCGGCGCCCGGCAGCCGTCAAAATTCACCTGAGCGGTGGGCTGGGCGTTCCAGCCCATCTTGCGTTCCTGCGCCCCGAAGGAGAGCCCCGGCCAACCCTTCTCGACGACGAAGGCCGAGACGCCGCCGGCCCCCTCTCCGCCCGTGCGCGCCATCACGACGTAGATGTCCGAGACGCCTCCGCCGGAGATGAACGCCTTCGCGCCGTTCAGCACATAGTCGTCGCCGTCCCTCCTCGCGGTGGTCGTCAGCGCCGCGGCGTCCGACCCGGAGCCCGGCTCGGTCAGACAGTAGGAGGCGATCAGCTCCATCCGCGTCAGCCGCGGGAGGTAGCGCCGGCGAAGCTCGTCCGCACCGAACCGGTCGATCATCCACGACGCCATGTTGTGGATCGAGATGAACGCCGCCGTGGTGACGTCGCCATATGCGAGCTGCTCGAAGACGATCGAGGCATCGAGGCGGGAGAGCGCCGAGCCGCCGACATCCTCGCGCACATAGAGCCCCGCGAAGCCCAATTCGGCCGCCTTGCGCAGCACGTCGGCGGGAAAGTGCTTCTCCTCGTCCCAGCGGGCGGAATTCGGCGCGAGCTCGGCTTCGGCGAAGGCGCGAGCCGCGTCCTCGATCGCCCGCTGATCGTCCGTCAGGCTGAAGTCCATGGCCGTCGCCCGTGCCTCCGCCGCGCGGCCAAGTCAATCGTCGACCTTGCGCCGCGGGCCGCGATGCGCGACAGGCGCTGGCATGACCAGGGCGCCGCTCGCCAGCTATCCAGCGCTCCGTCTGCGGCGCCTTCGCCAGGCCGACTGGATTCGGCGGCTGGTGCGCGAGACGGTGCTGACGCCTGCCGACCTGATCTGGTCGATGGTGATCCACGAGGGCGAGGGACAGGTCCCGGTCGGCTCGATGCCCGGGATCGCGCGGCTGTCGGTCAAGGAGGCCGCCGCCGCCGCCAGGCAGGCGAAGGCCCTGGGAATTCCGGCCATCGCCGTCTTCCCGCACATCGACGGCGCCAAGAAGGATGCTCAGGGCACCGTCGCGCTCGATCCCGATGGATTGGTCGCCCGGGCGGTCAAGGCGATGAAGGACGCAGCCCCCGAGGTCGGGATCATGTGCGACGTCGCGCTCGATCCCTTCACCGAGCATGGCCACGACGGAATCGTCCAGTCCGGACGGATCGACAACGACGCCACCGTCGAGCAGCTGGTCGCGCAGGGCTTGATGCAGGCGCGGGCCGGCTGCGACATCCTCGCGCCCTCGGACATGATGGACGGCCGTTGCGGCGCGCTGCGCCAGGCGCTCGAGACAGAGGGGCTGCAGGACGTGATGATCATGTCCTACGCGGCCAAGTACGCCTCGGCCTTTTACGGGCCCTACCGCGAGGCGATCGGCTCGGGAACGCTCGGCACGGGCTCGATCGAGAACCCGGCGGACAAGAAGACCTACCAGATGGATCCGGCCAATTCCGACGAGGCGCTCCGCGAGGTGGCCCTCGACATCGCCGAGGGCGCCGACATGATCATGGTCAAGCCTGGCCTGCCCTATCTGGACATCGTGCGCCGCGTCGTCGAGGCGTTCGCGCTGCCCACCTTCGCCTTCCAGGTCTCGGGCGAGTACGCCATGCTGATCGCGGCGGCCCAGAACGGCTGGCTCGACGAGGAGCGGGCCATCCTCGAATCCCTGGGCGCGTTCAAGCGCGCCGGGGCGGCCGGCGTGATCACCTACTTCGCGCCGCGCGCGGCGCGGATGCTGGGCGCATAAGCCCGATTTTCCGCTCGCCGAGCGCGCAGCCTAGCTAGGCTTCGCGACATGCCTCTCCGCCGGCTCGCCGCCCCCCTGCTCGCCCTGCAGCAGGACATGCTGGCCGTCATGCTGCCGGACCTGTTCATCCGATTCGGCGAGAAGGCGAAGGCGGCCGAGGCGAAGCGGAGCCAGCCTTAGCCCGCGTCTCCGCCGGCGCCGCGAGCGGCCGGAAAAAGCAACTCTGCTTCGCCTTGACCAGCTTGCTGCAGGCGTCTTCGGCCGCCTGGGCGCTCGCCAGACCCTCCAGGCGCGCGGTGAATCGCTTCCTTCCGCTGATGTCGGTCATGTCCAGCCGCACCGTCAGGCCCTCGGCCAGGGGGCCGAGCGTCTCGCGGGCCTTGTCCAGAGCCTTGCGGGCGGCGGCTTCGGAAGGGCCACGGGTGATCTGCAGGAAATAGCGCTCGCCCGGCTTGGCTGCGGCCACGGCCCCAGGCGGAGACGCCGACGGCGCCGCGGCCTCCGGAGCGATGTCGACGACCTGCTGGATGGGCGCAGCCTTGTCGTCGGCCTTGTCGTCGGTCTTGGCGTCGGGCTTGTCGGACTTCGCGGCCGCCTTTTCGGCTGGCGGCGGCAGCGGCGGCAGCTCGACGACCCGCGGCAGCGGCGATGCGGCCGCAACGTCCGTGGACTTATGGGGGCTGGACACCTTCGCCGGCAGGGGCGCGCCCCGCAGCGGCCAGGCGAACGCCGCGTCGCAGGCCGCCGCGACCAGCCTGGAGTCCGGCTCCGACGGCTTGGGCGTGCTCCAGTCGGCGTCCGGCGATCCCACGACGGGGCGCCCTTGCCGGTTGCGGTCCGGGTAGCTGGCGCTGCGGATCACCTTCAGGCGGCTGCGCTTGCAGTCGACGAGCAGGTTCGCCTCCCAGGACTGGAAGCCGTGCGCCCGGCCCCAGCCGTTGTCGTACGCCTCGGTCCGGACCAGGACGATGACCTCGCCGGTGGGCGAGGGCGGACCGAGCGGCTCGAGGCTGTAGACGTTTTCCGGGCCCACGACCGCGATCTGGGACGGCATAAGATCGGTCGTCTGCGACACCCATGCCGCGAGCGCCGAGCCGGCCGGCGGACCGGCGAGAGCCGCACCAGGGAACAGGGCGGCGAGCAGCGCCCCCTCGAGTCTGTACAGGAGCTTGGCCATGCGAACCTGCTAACCGAGGTTCGCTAAGGTCCGCTTAACCAGCCCTGGCCATCGCGCGCCTCAGGTCGTGAAATAGGCGCTCGCCTCGGCGTGGCCCGGCAGGTTGATCATCTGGACGAAGCGCAGCCCGATCTTCTCCAGCAC
>NZ_JAICYI010000061.1 GCF_025934275.1 Phenylobacterium sp. | reverse complement strand
CCTAGGCCAGCCGCGCCTCAGGCCTTCGGCGTGCGCTTCGCCGGCGCCTTCCTGGCCGCGGGCTTCCGCTTCGCCGGGGCCTTCCTGGCCGCAGCCTTCTTGGCCGCAGGCGCCTTCTTCGCCGCCGCCGGCTTGGCCGCGGACTTCCGCTTCGCCGGGGCCTTCCTGGCCGCCACAGGCTTGGCCGCCGCCTTCTTCGCCGCAGCCTTCTTCACGGCCGGCTTCTTGGCCGCCGCCGGCTTCGCCGAGGCCTTCTTGGCCGCCGGCTTCTTCGCAGCGGCCTTCTTGGCGGCCGGCTTCTTCGCCGCCGGAGCCGGGGCCGCCCTGGCCGCGGCCGCCGCCATGGCGGGGGCCGGCGCAGGCGTCGGGGCGGCCGCAGGCGCCGTAGCGCTGGGCGGCTCCGCCGGCATCGGCGCGACGCGTCCGGTCAGGGCGTCGAACGCCTTCATGAAGATGTTTCGCATGTCGTCGCTCTCCATCAGGATCTCGTGGTAGGCGCCGGGGACATTGACGATTTTCCCCTGCGGCAGATTGCGGGCGGCCGCCATCTGGGCGGCGTTGTCGACCAGCTTGTCCTCTTCGGCCGAGAGGATGATCACCGGCGCGGTGACCCGGGCGAGCCGCTCGGGCCGCGCGAGCTCGGCCGTGGCGGCGAGCGCAAAGTCGAGCCACCCCCAGGTCGGCGCGCCGAGCGCCAGCTTCGGCTCCGCCTTGATGGGGGCGCAGGCGCGCGCGTAGCGCCGCGGATCGTGGGTCAGGACGTTGCTGTCGAAGGCGTCATCGAACGGCTTGCCGGGATCGTTCAGGAGGTAGCGCTTGCCGCGGCCCAGCAACTTGCTCAAGCCCACCAGCAGCTTCGTCGAGCCGAGCGAACGGCCGCCCGTCTGCACGCCCAGCATCGGCGCCGAGAGGATCGCGGCGGCGAAGCGGTCCTCGCCGCGCACCATTGCGAGCAGCGTCAGGCAACCGCCCATCGAGTGCGCCACGGCCACCCACGGCTTCGGCAGCCGCGCCTGGTAGGCCTCCAGCAGGATGCGGAAGTCTTCCAGGAACGGTTTCGCGCCCTCGGCGTGGCCCTTCAGGGGATCGGCGAGCAGACGGTGCGACAGCCCCTGGCCGCGCCAGTCGTGCGCCAGCACCACGAAGCCGCGGTCGAGGAAGTCCTGGATGACCTCGAAGTACTTCTCGATCACCTCCGTGCGGCCGCCGGACAGCACGATCGAGCCGCGCACGCGCCCCTTGGGCGTGAACAGCGCCGCGCGCAGCGGCGCGCCGCCATAGCCTTCGATCCAGGTTGGCTCCGCGCCCTCGGGGATCGGCGCGCCGGGGACGGCGATCAGCGGCGGGGCCCCGTCCATCAGCCGCGCGCCCGCTCGAACAGCGCCTGGATCTGCGGGCGAAGCTGCAGGGCGAGGCCCATGTCGGAGAGCCTGAGGCGGCCGCTCATCATGGCGCGGACCGGATCGAGTTTTCCCGCGCCGATGGCTTCCAGGTCGCGCTTGGCCAGCGTCACCACGAGGTCGGCCGGCCGGTCCTCATTGCTCACCGCCGCGCCGTCGATGTGGATCACGCCCTCGCCTTTGAGGTCCAGCTTGAGCGACTTGCCCATCTCCTGATCGGACGCTGCGGCGTGGCGGATGCGTTCCGTCAGCTCCTCCAGCGTCGCCATGCCCCCAAGATGCTCCCGAATCGCAGGAAAGCTTCACCTCAGGCGCGAGTGAAGTAAACCGTCACGGGCGAGCGGAAGCGGGCTTTGGGCGGCGCAGCGTCATTCGGTCGCTCTCGCCCAGCCCGCAGCCGTTGGATCGCTCGACTGCGGACGCCCGGGCAGGGGCGGCGCGGGGCGCGCCGAGCCATCCGCGTCGAGCTCTTGAAAGGGCTGCGGCCGTTCCCCACCTGAGCTGCGGAAGGCGCTGGATTCCCCGGGCTTTCCGGGCGCGCACAGCGGGGCCTTCGGCTCGCGACGCGCGCTCAATCACAACGCAACCTTGCTTCAAGAAGAAGGATGTGAATCGCATGCGTACTCTGGACTTCTCTCCCCTTTATCGCTCGGTCGTGGGCTTCGATCGCCTCGCCGATCTGCTGGAATCCGCCAGCGCCGAAGCGGCGACCGGATATCCGCCCTACAACATCGAACGCACCGCCGAGAACGAATACCGGATCGAGATCGCGGTCGCGGGCTTCACGCCCGAAGAGCTGAACGTCGAGGTCAAGGAGAACCTCCTGACCGTGCAGGGCCGCAAGGCGGCCAACGACGAGGACCGCCACTACCTGCATCGCGGCCTGGCCGAGCGCAATTTCGAGCGCCGGTTCCAGCTCGCCGATTATGTGGTGGTGACCAACGCCGACCTGCGTGACGGCCTGCTGCAGATCGCCCTCAAGCGCGAGCTGCCGGAAGCGCTGAAGCCGCGGCGCATCGAGATCGGCTCGGGCAAATCGACCCTGATCGAGGGCGAGACCACCGAGAAGGCCGCCTGACGATCGACCCCGCGTCCCTGACGGACGCACACACCAGAAGCAGGGGCGGTGCGGGCTTCCCGCGCCGCCCTTTTTCTGCGGCTCAGGCGGGCGCGAGGCCGCGCGAGGCGCGGCGCTGGTTGGCCGACAGCTCGACGGCGGCAAGCTTCGCGCCGGAGAGGTCGCAGCCCTTGAGGTCCGCTTCGGCCATCAGAGCGCCGGTGAAATCCGCTCGCGAGGCGGTCGCGGAGCGCATCCGCGCCGCTGTCAGATTGGTGGGCGTCGAGCGGCCGGCGCCGAGCGGCAGGGGACTGAACAGCGCCGCCGAGAGCTCCGCCTTGGTGAGGTTTGCGCCGCTGAGCTTCGCGCCGCGCAGGTCCGCCTCGCGCAGGCAGGCCCCGCGCAGGTCGGCGCCCTCGAGGTCGGCGCCCTGCAGCTCGGTCGTGCTCAGGTCGACGCCCACCAGGATCGCCTGCTTGGCGCTGATCGCGGTCAACCTCAGCCCCTTGAGCTCCTCGGCGAGCGGCCGCAGATCCTCGCCGTCCAGCACCGCGCGGCCGCCCTGCTTGCCGCCGGTCCGCACCCATTGGTCGTGGCCGCGGATGGCGACCAGCAGCTGTTGGGCGCGCGACAGCTCGGCGCGGTTGGGCGCCGCCAGCATCCGGTCCAGCTTGGCGCCGGCGGTCTTGGCGGCCTCGAGCGGGGTCCCGGCCAGCACGGCGCCTTGCAGGTCGGCGCCCTCGAGATTGGCGCCGGAGAGGGCGGTCTTTTCGAGCAATGCGCCGCTGAGGCTCGCCCCCTTCAGGTTGGCGTCGAGCAGGCTCGCGCCCTTGAACGAGCAGTCGGAAAAGTCGGTCCCCTGCGCGTAGAGCCCGTCGAGGCGGCTGCCGTCGAGGCTCGCGCCGGTCAGGTTGGCCCGATCGACCTCGCCTGAGCGCGGCTCCTCCACCACAGCCGGGAACCCCTTGCTGGGATGCGGCATGGCGACCTTGCCGGGCCGCAGGTCGACCTCCGACAGGTCGGCGTCGGTGAGGTTCGCGCCCTGCAGGCAGGCGCCGCGCAGGTCGGCCTTGACGAGCACCGCGCCGCGCAGGTCCGCGCCGCGCAGATCGCAGCCGGCGAGGTTGGCCGCGACCAGCCGGCAGCCGGCCAGCTTCGCCCCGTCGAACACCGAGCCGCGCAGGTCGGCGCCCGACAGCTCGCGTCCGGAAAGGTCCAGGCCCGAGAAGTCCACGAACGGCAGCGAGGCGCGCTTGCCGCCCGGCTGGCCGGCGACCAGACGGCCGTGGGCGGAGACGATGAGGTCGAGCTCGGCTGCGGTGAGCCGGCGACGTCCGGGAAGGGCGGGTCTGGACAACCTAGACTCTCTCGCGCGGGCTCAGACCACGTCCTCCAGGCCGAGCGCCGCGTGGCGGATGACGCCGGTGAAGTCCGCCTGCCGCATCAGGGCGCCGCGGAAGTTGGCGCGGCTGACGTCGGCGTTGCGGAAGATCGCCCGACGCAGGTCCGCCCCGGTGAGGTCGGCGAACTTCAGGACCGCGCCGCTCAGGTCGCAGGAAAGCAGCCGGTCCGAGCCCAGGATCAGGGGGCCCATCTGGGCTTCGCGCAGGTCGGCGCCGGCGAGCTTGGCGCCCACCAGCCGCGCGCCGCGCAGGTCCGCGCGCCGCAGGTTGCAGCTTCTCAGGTCCGCGCCGTCGAGATGCGCGCCCTGCAGCTGAACGCCTTCCATGTCGAGGCCGTAGAAGATCGCTTGCTTGGCCGAGAGCGCCGTCAGGTTGAACCCGCGCACGGTGGCGAGCCCGCGCAGGTCGGCCTTGTCGAAGGCCGAGGGACTGCCCTCCGCCCCGTCGGTCTCGCACCAGCGGGCGTGTTCGCGCACGAGGTTGGCGTACTTCACCTGCTCGGCCGGCCGGCCGGTCGGCTCGTCGGTGAGCGCGCCGGCGAGGTTGGCGTCGAGCACGTTCCAGGAGGACGTCTTGGCCCCGACCAGGATGGCGTCGCGCAGGTCGGCGCCGGCGAGGTCCGCCCCCGACAGGTCGGCGCCCGAGAGGTCGGCCCCCGTCATGGCGGCGTGCTTCAGGTTGGCGCGGACCAGCTTGGCGTCCTTCAGCACCGCGTCAGTGAAGTCGGCGCGCACCGCCATGACGCCGGAGAGCCGCGAGCGCTCCAGGTTGGCGCCGGCGAGGATCGCGCCCTGCACCTCGCCCGAGCTCAGGAAGGTGGTCTCCAGGCGGCGGAAGCCGTGCTGGCGATCGGCGGCGGCGAGCACGCCTTCGCGCAGGTCGGCCTCGAACAGGTCCGCGCCGGTCAGGTTGGCGTTGCGCAGGCAGGCGCCGCGCAGGTCGGCGCGCCGCATCGAGGCCTCGGCGAGGTCGGCATCCTGCAGATCGGCGCCGAACAGGTTGGCATGGTCGAGCCTCGCGCCGTTCAGCCGGCAGGAGGCCAGCACGGCGCCGGTGAAGTCCGCGTCGCAGAGGTTCTTGCCGGAGAGGTCGAGGCCGGTCAGGTCGCACCAGGCGAAGACGGCCCGGGCGCCGCCCGGCTTGGAACTCCAAAGCCGGTCGTGCTTGGCGCAAATCAGCTCCGTGTCCGCCTGGTTGAGACGGCGAACGACGAGGCTCGAGGTGGGGGCGACGGGCATGGCGACGGCTTCGACCGGATTCCTTCGATCGGAGCCTAGGACGCTGCGGATTAAGGATGCATTTCCAATGTTTAGCGTTTCGGGGGGGCGATGTTCCGCGGCTCATAGGCGGCGTAAAGCGCCGCCGCCTCGGCGCTCAGCAATCCCAGGTCAACATCGACGCCGGATGCACGCAGCCGCGCCACGCCGCGACCCGCAGCGTAGGCCGACGGGTCCTCGCAGGCGATCGCCACCCGCGTGACGCCTGCGGCGGCAAGCCGCTGGGCGCACGAGGCCGCGCCGGAGGAGCGCGCGCCGCATGGCTCCAGGGTGACGTAGGCGGTGGCGCCGCGGGCGGCCTCGCCGGCCCGGTCGAGCGCGACCTCCTCGGCATGCGGCCGGCCGCCCTCTCCCGTCCAACCCTCGCCCACGATCTCGCCGTTCTTGGCGATCACGCAGCCCACCGCGGGGTTCTCGTCGGTGCGCCCGAGGTTGGTGCGCGCGAGCGCGACGGCGCGACGCATCATGGCTTCGTCGTCCTGCACGGCCCCTACATGCCCCTTCCTGCCCCGTCCGAGAAGGCGCAGACAGCGCACCGCGACCTCCACGCGTCCATGTCCAGCTTCAGCGCGCTGCGGCTAACGGCGGATTTCCGGCGCGCTAGATCGCCGGGATCGCCTGGGCGCGAGCGTCGTCGAGATACCGCGCCTTCGTGGGTTTCAGCGCGGGCGTGAGGTCGAGGACCAGCGGGTTGCCCGTGGGGATCTCGACGCCCACGATCTCGGCGTCCGAGACGCCGAAGAGGAGCTTCACGATCGCCCGCAGGGAGTTGCCGTGCGCGGCGATGAGAAGGGTCTCGCCCGCCGCCGCCTTTGGGGCGATCTCGCCCTCCCAGCAGGGGCGCACGCGATCGAGCGTCGTCTTCAGGCTTTCGGTGCGCGGCAGGATCGCGCCGGCGTAGCGGCGGTCCTTCGTGAAGTCGAAGGGGCTGTCGCGGCTGAGCTCAGGGGGCGGGACGTCGTAGGAGCGACGCCAGAGCCTCACCTGCTCGGCGCCATGCGTCTCGGCGGTCTGCGTCTTGTTGAGCCCCGTGAGGCCGCCGTAGTGACGCTCGTTGAGACGCCAGTCCTTCACCTCTGGGACAAAGGTCTGGTCCGCCGCCCAGAGCGCCAGCCAGGAGGTGCGGATCGCGCGCGTCAGCACAGAGGTGTAGCAGCGGTCGATCGCGATCCCGGCCGCCTTGATGAGCTGGCCGCCCTTGATCGCCTCGGCCTCGCCCTGCGGCGTCAGGTCGACATCCACCCAGCCGGTGAACCTGTCCTCCAGGTTCCACTGGCTCTGGCCATGGCGCAGCAGGATGAGGGTGGGCAACGGCGCCTCCTGGTGATGGCTGGAGAGCGGCTAGGACCTGGCGGGCGCCCGCGTCAAGCTCGGCGCATGGCGGCCGGCGCGCGGAGCCGGTATAGGAGCCTTGGCATGCTCGATCGTCTCTACCTGCCCGCTCTCGGCCTCCTGACGCTCGCCGTGGTGGCGCTCGCCCTGGCGTGGCCGCAGGGGCTGGGCGCCCGCTCGCCCGGCCCGTTCGGCCACACCCCGGTGCAGCAGACGCCGGCCATGCACGCGGCCATGCAGCGCGAGACGCTCGCCTCGCAGCGGCGCATCCAGCAGGCGCGCGACGCCGTGCGCAACCTGCAGAACCGCGCCCTCACCCCGTCGCAATGAGCGCCTTCGACGCCATCGCGGTGGGCCGCCGCGTTCTCGCGGCCGAGGGGGAGGCGCTGCGACAGATGGCCGATGCCCTGGGCGCAAGCTTCACCAAGGCGGTCGAGACCTTGTTCGACGCCAAGGGCCGCATCGTCTGCACCGGCATCGGCAAGTCCGGGCATGTGGCGCGCAAGATCGCCGCCACCCTCGCCTCCACCGGCTCGCAGGCGATGTTCGTGCACGCCACGGAGGCCAGCCACGGCGACCTGGGGATGATCGGCGGCGGCGACGTGATCCTGGCGCTCTCGAAGACCGGCGAGACGCGCGAGCTGGCCGACGTGATCGCCTACGCCAAGCGCTTCCATATCCCGCTGATCGCGATGACCGCGGTCGCCGGGAGCGCGCTCGGCCGGGCCGCCGACGTGCTGCTGCTGCTGCCCGACGCGCCGGAGGCCTGCGCGCCGGAGCTCAACGCGCCCACCACCTCCACCACTCTGCAGATCGGCCTCGGCGATGCGCTCGCAGTGGCGCTCCTGGAGCGGCGCGGGTTCAAGCCCCAGGACTTCCACGTCCTGCATCCGGGCGGCAAGCTCGGCGCGATGCTGCGCACCGTGGGCGACCTGATGCACGGCGGCGAGGAGCTGCCGCTGGTCGCAGCCGATGCGCCGATGCGCGAGGCGTTGCTGGTGATGACCGGCAAGCGGTTCGGGATCGTCGGCGTCGTCGACCCGGCGCGCCGGCTGGTGGGCGCAATCAGCGACGGCGACCTGCGGCGGCACATCGAGGGCCTGCTCGACCACACCGCCGTCGAGGTGATGACGCCCGGGCCCAAGAAGACCGTCCCGCCGGACATGCTCGCCTCCGAGGCGCTGGCGATCATGACCGAGGGCGCCGCGGCCGACGCCGGCGACACGGCCCTGCCCCGCGTCACCGTGCTGTTCGTGGTGGAGGCCGACCGGCCGGTGGGCATCCTTCACGTCCACGACCTGCTGCGCGCCGGCGTGATGTAGGCCGTCGAAAACCAAGCGGCGCTGGAAGCGTTGGTGGCGCGGGCGCCGAGGCGCGACTAAACACAGCTCGCCAATCGCCTGGAGCCACGATGCTGCACGTCCCGCGCGCCGACCTCGTCCCCAACACGCTCGCCTTCGAGACCGAGCCGCTCGTCAAGGCGACCGGGTTCCGCGAGTACGACGCGCGCTGGCTGTTCGGGCCGGAGATCAACCTCCTGGGCGTCCAGGCTCTCGGGCTGTCGCTCGGGACCTACATCCAGGAGCTGGGCCATCGGAAGATCGTGGTCGGTCACGACTACCGGTCCTATTCGCTCTCCATCAAGCAGGCGCTGACGCTGGGCCTGGTCTCCGCCGGCTGCGAGGTGCTGGACATCGGCCTGGCCGTGACGCCGATGGCCTATTTCGCCCAGTTCGACCTCGACGCGCCGTGCGTCGCCATGGTCACGGCCAGCCACAACGAGAACGGCTGGACCGGCGTCAAGATGGGCGCCGAGCGGCCGCTGACCTTCGGCCCCGACGAGATGGGGCGGCTGAAGGAGATCACGCTGAACGGCCTCTGGCGTACGGGCGAGGGCGGCTCCGTGCGCATGGCCGACGGCGTGGCCGAGCGCTACATCCAGGATGCGGCGAACCGCGCCAGGCTCACCCGGCCGCTGCGCGTGGTCTGCGCCTGCGGCAACGGCACGGCCGGCGCTTTCGCGCCTCAGGCGCTGCGCAAGATGGGGGTCGCCGAGGTGATTGAGATGGACACCGCCCTCGACTGGAGCTTCCCGAAGTACAACCCCAATCCCGAGGACCAGGTCATGCTGCACGCCATGGCCGAGGCGGTGCGGGCGCATGGGGCCGACCTCGCGCTGGGCTTCGACGGCGACGGCGACCGTTGCGGGGTGGTGGACGACGAGGGCGAGGAGATCTTCGCCGACAAGATCGGGCTGATGCTGGCCCGCGATCTCTCGGGGCTGCACAAGGACGCCACCTTTGTCGTGGACGTGAAGTCGACGGGCCTGTTCGCCACCGACGAGGTGCTGAAGGCCAACCGCGCGACGACGGTCTACTGGAAGACCGGCCACTCCTACATCAAGCGCAAGACCGCCGAGCTTGGCGCGCTCGCGGGCTTCGAGAAGAGCGGCCACTTCTTCTTCAACCCGCCGAACGGGCGCGGCTACGACGACGGCCTGGTCGCCGCGGCGGCGATCCTCTCCATGCTCGATCGGGCCGGCGGCAAGCGGCTCTCGGAGCTCAAGAAGGCGTTGCCGGTCGCCTGGACCTCGCTCACCATGAGCCCGCATTGCGCCGACGAGGAGAAGTACGCCGTCGTCGAGGCGATCGTGCGCGAGTACCAAGAGCTGCGAAAGGCCGGCGGGAAGATCCTGGGGCGCCAGATCGCCGACCTGATCACCGTCAACGGCGTGCGCGTGGCGCTCGAGGACGGCTCCTGGGTGCTGGTGCGGGCCTCCTCCAACAAGCCGGAACTGGTGGTGGTGGTCGAGAGCTCCAGGTCCGAGGACGACATGCGCGACCTGTTCCGCAAGGAGGTGAAGCCGCGCCTCGCCAAGCACCCGCAGGTCGGGGGCTACAACCAGGAGATCTGAGGCGATTTCCGCGGCCTGTGGCCATCGGCGCCTAGCCCGCGCGCGGCCGTCATGATCAAAGCGCGGCGGCAAGCTTAGGGGTAATTGCGCATGCATGTGGCGATGATCGGGACGGGCTACGTGGGCCTGGTCAGCGGCGCCTGTTTCGCCGACTTCGGCCACATCGTGACCTGCATCGACAAGGACGCCGCCAAGATCGAGCGGCTGAAGGCCGGCGGCATCCCGATCTACGAGCCGGGGCTGGATCGGATCGTGGCCCGCAACGTCGAGGCGGGGCGGCTGTTCTTCGCCACCGATGCGGCCGCAGCCGTGACCGCGGCGGAGGCGGTGTTCATCGCCGTCGGAACCCCCTCGCGCCGCGGCGACGGCCATGCGGACCTCAGCTACGTGCATGCGGCGGCGGCCGAGGTCGCCGAGCTGGTGGACGGCTTCACCGTGCTGGTCACCAAGTCGACGGTGCCGGTCGGCACGGGCGACGAGATCGAGGCGATCGTCCGGCGCGTGCGCCCCGACGCCGACGTCGCGGTGGTCTCCAACCCCGAGTTCCTGCGCGAAGGCGCGGCGATCGAGGACTTCAAGCGCCCCGACCGGGTCGTGGTGGGGACGCAGGATCCGCGCGCCCAAGCGGTGATGCGCGAGCTCTATCGGCCGCTCTATCTCAACGAGACGCCTATCCTGTTCACCAGCCGCCGGACCTCCGAGCTCACCAAGTATGCGGCCAACGCCTTCCTGGCGATGAAGATCACCTTCATCAACGAGATCGCCGAGCTCTGCGAAGCGGTGGACGCCGACGTCCAGCAGGTGGCCCGCGGCATCGGCCTCGACAACCGCATCGGGGCGAAGTTCCTGCACGCCGGCCCGGGCTATGGCGGCTCGTGCTTTCCGAAGGACACCCTGGCCCTGGTGCGCACCGCGCGCGACGCGGGCGCCCCCGTCGAGCTCATCGAGACCACCATCCGGGTCAACGACGCCCGCAAGAAGGCGATGGCGGAGAAGGTGAAGGCGGCCCTCGACGGCGGCGACCTCCGCGGGCGGGTCATCGGGGTGCTGGGGCTCACCTTCAAGCCGAACACCGACGACATGCGCGACGCGCCCTCGCTCGACATCGTGCCCGCCCTGCAGGCGGCCGGCGCGACGGTGCAGGCCTTCGACCCGGAGGGGCTGCACGAGGCCCGTCAGCTGCTGCGCGACGTGGATTTCAAGGAGGATCCCTACGGCGTCGCCGAGGGAGCCGACGCCCTGGTGATCATCACCGAGTGGGACCAGTTCCGCGCCCTCGACCTCGACCGGATCAAGCTGATCATGAAGCGGCCGGTGATGGTCGACCTGCGCAACATCTACAAGCCGGAGGACATGCGCGCCCGCGGCTTCGCCTACGCCAGCGTCGGCCGCGCCTCCGTCTAGGCCCGCCTCAGAGCGAGGCCAGGAAGGCCTGCATCTCGGCGTTCACCTCGCGGTCCTCGGGCGTGAAGCCGCCGAAACCTCCGTGGGTCATGGCTTCCCAGACGTGCAGCTCGGCGCGCAACCCGGCGGCGCGCAGCTTGCGGTGCAGGCGCACGGTGTTGGAGAGGAACAGGTCGCGCGTCCCGCTCTGCAGGAAGGTGGGCGGGAATCCGGAGACATCGCCGAACAGCGGCGACAGGTATGGGTGCGCGAGGTCGGCGCCCGCGGCATACAGCCGGTTCACCTGGATCAGCGGGACCAGGATGTCGAGGCCGGCCAGAGTGGCGAAGGTGTCGCCGCTCTCGGTCAGGTCGACCTCGGGCGTCAGCAGCAGCGCGCCGGCCGGCGTCGGCAGGCCCTCGTCGCGGGCGCGCAGCAGCACGGCCGCCGCAAGGTTGCCGCCCGCCGAGACTCCGCTCACCACGATCTCCTCGGGCTTGCGGATCGAGAGCAGCGCGCGGTAGGCGGCCACGGCGTCGTCCAGCGCGGCCGGATAGGGGTGGTCCGGCGGCATGCGGTAGTCCACGGAATAGGCCGCGCGGCCGGTGCGCAGCGCCATCGCCTTGGCG
Source organism: Phenylobacterium sp. (assembly GCF_025934275.1). Taxonomy (GTDB): domain Bacteria; phylum Pseudomonadota; class Alphaproteobacteria; order Caulobacterales; family Caulobacteraceae; genus Phenylobacterium. The sequence continues at coordinate 10,784 of NZ_JAICYI010000061.1, read as the reverse complement.
TTGAACCGCACCGCGTCTGCGCCGCCGCCCTGGATCAGGGCGCCGCCGTGGAAGTCGAGCAGCACGTGCCGCTCGTCGATCAGCCGCTCGGCCCGCGGGATCGCCAGGAAGGCCGGCGCGCCGCCGAGCGTCATCGCCTGGGTGTCCGCCTTGAGGCGCGGCTCCAGCCCCGCGCTCTGCGCCGCGCGCTGCGCATCGGCGGCGGCGATCACGCGGCGCCAGGCTTCGGCGTCCTGCAGCTCGGGATAGGCGGCCCGGGCCGGCCGCGGCGCGGCCAGCGCCTGGCGGGCGGCCTCGCTGGCGCCGCGCGGCGGAGGGATCTCGCGGGCCGGCAGCCGCACGATCGCATCCTTCGTCCGCACGAGGTCGTCAGCCATGGCGAGGGCCCCTCTTCCGCACGCCCAGGAGCTTGCGGCGGGACCGTGCGAAACGCCAGGGCTTTGGGCTCAGCCGGGCGCGACCAGCTTGCGGTAGAGGTGCCAGCTGGCGTGGCCCAGCACCGGCACGACGACGATCAGCCCGACCAACGCCGGGAGCGAGCCGGCGACCAGGAGGGCGGCCACCACGACCGCCCAGAGCGCCAGGGCGCCGGGGTTCGCCCGCACCGCGTCGATCGAGGTGCGGATGGCGACGTCCAGGTCGACGTGCCGGTCGAGCAGCAGCGGGAAGGAGACCACGCTGATCACGAAGGCGACGAGCGCGAAGACGAAGCCCACGACGATGCCGATGGCGATCATCTCCCAGCCCGCGCCGGTGGCGAACACCTGACGGACGAAGCCGGCGATCGAGCCGGGCGGTCCGTTGCCGAACGCGACCAGGCTGATCTCGTAGGCGGCCGCGAGCCACAGTCCGAACAGCGCGACCAGGATCACGCCCATGCCGATGATCGGGACGATGGCGGGCGATTCGAACACGCTTGCGGCGTGCGTCCAGCTCACCTCCTCGCCTCTCTCGCGCCGGCGGCTGATCTCATAGAGCCCGAGCGCCGCCAGCGGACCGATCAGCGCGAACCCGGCGGCCAGCGGGAAGATCATCGGCAGCAGCGCGTAGTGCATCGCCAGCGCCGCCAGCGCGAGGCCGGCCAGCGGATAGATGATCGCGATGAACACCACGTCGTCGCGCGCCGCGGCGAAGTCGGCCAGGCCCTTGCGCAGCGAGTCCCACAGGTCCGCGGCCACGATCCGGCGGACCTGCGGCTCGACCCGCGCCGCGGCGCGGGCGGCGCGGTCGCGGCGGCCCGCGCCCGAGAACGACCAGCTCAGCTTCTCGAGCACATACTCGAATGGGTTTTCGACGTGATTATGGACCGCCATAACGCGACCTCCGGACCCTGCTACAGGGCGCGGCTCGCGCAAGGCTCCCGCCGTCGGGCTGGCGTCTGAGCGAGACCGCACCCCCGAAACGAACGTCCAGCCTAGCACGATGATCCGCTCAGGCGGAGACCCCGTGCGGCGCGGCGAACTTCGGGTCGGTGAGGTCCTCCAGGAAACAGAGCGCCTTGAGGACCGCCACGTCGCTCTTCTGCCGGCCGATCACCTGCAGGGAGAGCGGCAGGCCGAGCGAGGAGAGGCCGATCGGCGCCGAGCCCGCCGGATTTCGCGTCATGTTGATCGCCGGGGTGAACTGCACCCACTCCGCGCCCGACGGCTGGCCGTTGATCATCCCCTGGCCGCCGATCTTCGGCGGATGGCCGGCGAGGGTGAGGGTGATGAGGACGTCGGCGTCCTCCATCGCCTCATTGAGCCGATAGGCGAGCGCGTGGGCGAGATCGAGCGACTGGGCGTAGGCCGCCGCCCCATAGCCCAGGCCCGCCTCGATCTGATCGCGCAGGTCGGCGTCGATCTTCTCCCAGTCGGCCGTGCCCTTCAGATGGCCCTGGGCGCGGGCGCGCTGGGCCGCCCAGATGACGAACCAGGCGAGGTTGGGGCTTTCGTCCCACACCTTGTCCTTCCGCACCACCTCGACGCCGGCCGCCGCCAGTTCGTCGACCACCGCCTGTGCGTGGGCGAGCACCTCGTCGTCGACGTGCGCGAAGCCGAGCGTCGGCGACCAGATCACCTTGCGCGGGCGATTGTCGCCGTCCAGCGCGCGGCGCCAGGAGCTTCCGTCGGAGGGCAGGCTGTAGGGGTCGGTGGGCTCGGCCCCGCGCACCGCGTCCAGCGCCAGCGCCGTGTCGCGCACGCGAAGCGCCATCGGCCCCTTCACCGCCAGAACCCCGGAGCCCGGCGCATTGGGCCCGCCGTTCGGCGCCTGGCCCTGGCTGCACTTGATGCCGGAGAAGCCGCAGACCGCGGCGGGGATGCGGATCGAGCCGCCGCCGTCCGAGCCGGTGGCGAGCGGCGTGACGCCGGCCGCCAGCGCCGAGGCCGAACCGCCCGAGGAGCCGCCCGCATGATAGGCCGGGTTCCACGGATTGCGCGTCACGCCGAACGGGATGTTCTCGGTCAGCGCCTTGAAGCCGAACGCCGGCGTGTTCGCCTTGCCGATCACCACGCAGCCGGCCGCCTTCAGCCGCCCGACCAGCACGGAGTCGGCCCTCGCGGGCGCGGCCTCCTGGTGCAGCGCCGAGCCGTAGGTCGTCTTATAGCCGGCGGCGTCCTCCAGGTCCTTGACCAGCAGCGGGATGCCGGCGAGCGGGCCCACCGCATCGCCCTTGGCGAGCCGCGCGTCCACCGCCTCGGCCTCGGCGAGCGCGCGCTTGGGATCGACCGCGCAGACCGCGTTCAGCCGCGGGTTGGTCGCCTCGATGTTGGCCAGCGCCGCCTCGGTCAGCTCGCGGGCCGACAGCCGCCGCTCGCGGACCTGTCCCACCAGCGCCTCGACGGTCGTCGTCCGGAAGTCCATGGGTCGCGCCTCCCGCCTGAACCGGGTTCACATACGAGGCTGCCGAGGCCGCCAACGCAAGGCTGCGGTGTTGTCGCTTCGCCGAAAGTCTGTGACGTTCGAGAGCCAGCCAGAGGAGACCGCCATGGCCCTGGACGATGCGGCGCCGGTGCTGCCGAACGACCTCTCCGCCTTCTGGATGCCGTTCACCGACAACCGCGGATTCAAGGCCGGCCCCCGCCTGCTCGCCTCGGCCAAGGACATGCACTACACCACCGTCGACGGCCGCAAGCTGCTCGACGGCACGGCCGGGCTGTGGTGCGTCAACGCCGGCCACTGCCGCGAGCCGATCGTCGAGGCGATCCGCCGGGAGGCGGGCGTCCTGGACTACGCGCCTTCCTTCCAGCTGTCGCATCCCAGGGCCTTCGATTTCGCCCAGCGGCTCACCGCCATCCTGCCGGCGGGCTTCGACCACGTGTTCTTCGGCAACTCCGGCTCGGAGGCGGTCGACAGCGCGCTGAAGATCGCGCTGGCCTACCAGCGCGCCATCGGCCAGGGCGCGCGCACCCGCCTGATCGGCCGCGAGAAGGGCTATCACGGCGTGGGCTTCGGCGGCATCTCGGTGGGCGGGCTGCCCAACAACCGCCGCGCCTTCGCCCTCTTGCCCGGCGTCGACCACATCCGCCACACGCTCGATCCCGAGCAGACCTTCGTCCGCGGCCAGCCGGAGCGCGGCGCCGAGCTCGCCGAGGACCTGGAGCGGCTCGTGGCGCTGCATGGCGCCGACACCATCGCTGCCGTCATCGTCGAGCCGCTGGCGGGCTCGGCGGGCGTGCTCGTGCCGCCCAAGGGCTACCTCGAGCGGCTGCGCGCGATCTGCGACGCCCACGGCATCCTGCTGATCTTCGACGAGGTGATCACCGGCTTCGGCCGGCTGGGCGCGGCCACCGCAGCCGAGCGGTTCGGCGTCACCCCCGACCTGATCACCCTCGCCAAGGGCCTCACCAACGCCTCGGTGCCGATGGGCGCGGTGGGCGTGACCGCGGAGATCTACCGGGCGGTGGTGGACCAGGCGCCGGCCGGCATCGAGCTCTTCCACGGCTACACCTATTCCGCCCACCCGCTGGCGGTGGCGGCGGGCGCCGCGGCGCTCAGCCTCTACGCCGAGGAGGGCCTGTTCCAGCGCGTGGCGGCCCTGGAGGCGCGCTGGGCGGACGCCGTCCACAGCCTCGATGGCGCCCGGCACGTGAAGGACGTCCGCAACCTCGGCCTGGTCGCAGGCATCGAGCTCGAGCCCCGCGGGGGCGCGCCCGGCAAGCGCGGCGCCGAGGTGTTCCAGCGCCTGTTCGAGGCGGGCGCGCTGATCCGGGTGACCGGCGACACCATCGCGCTCTCGCCGCCCTTGATCATCACCGAAGCGCAGATCGACGAGCTCGTCGGCCGCATCGGCGAGGCCCTGGCGAGGGTTGCCTAGAGCTCTGCGTCGGCGAGGACCTCATCCAAGGTCCGCCGCGCCCACCGCGCGACCGCAGGCAAGCGGTCGAGGTAGTACGGCAGCGCCGTAAGTCCTGTGGAAAGCGCCCAGCCGCGCCCCCGCCGCCAGGTCGCCTGATCCACGCCGATCGCGGTGCGGAAGGCCGCGCGACCCTCGGGGCCGAACAGATTCCAGGCGACGATGAGGTCGCAAGCCGGATCGCCCACGCCCAGGCCGCCGAAATCGATGACGCCGTTCAGCCGCCCGTCCAGAACCAGCAGATTGCCCCCTTGCGGGTCGCCGTGGATCCAGACCGGCGGTCCTTCCCAGGCGGGCGCGGCGAGGGCCGTCTCCCACACTTCCGCCAGCATGGCGGGATCATACATGGCGCCGACCAGCGCCATATCTGCCTTGGCGCGACGATCACGGCTGCGGAGCGGCGCGCCGCGTCCGAAGTTGTGCGGCCCGGGCGGCGGTCCGCCGGATGCATCGACGGCCCAAAGCGCCCGCAGAAATCCGCCGAGGTCGCGAGCCAGGCCCGTTTCATGAGGGATCGACCCAGGCGCCACCGTCTCGCCGGGGACCCAACGGCAGACGGACCACGGCCAGGGATACCCCCCACCGGGCGCTCCGCGCGCGAGCGGGACGGGGATCGGCAGCGGCAGATGCGGCGCAAGCTTCGGGAGCCACGCCTGCTCCTTGTGGACGGCGGCGACCGCCCAATCCACCCGCGGAAGGCGCACAGCGAGCTCATCGCCGAGGCGGAACATGGCGTTGTCGGTCCCGCTAGCCGGAACCGGAATAATGGGAAGCCCGGCCCAGCGCGGGAACTGCGAAGCGACCATCCGCTCGACGGTCTCCGCCGTCACCTCGATCCGTGCGGCCTCGCTCATGCGAGCGCCTCGCGACGACTGCGCGGGTACATGCGCCATAGGACGGCCGCGCTGGCCGCGATCGCCGGAAGCGCGAGCAACACGCCGCTGACCAGGGGCGCGCCGGCGGCGAACAGCGCGGCCGCGATCAGGGAGGCGACGAAACAGCCCACGTCCCAGCCCGTCTCCGTCACCATGGCGAAGCGCAGGGAGCACGGCGAGGCCTGGCTTCGGTTGTAGATGGCCGGGCCGATCGTCGGTCCCAGCAGCGGATTCAGCAGTCCGCCCGCGGCGTTGGCCGCCACGGCCGCGGCGGCCCAGCCCAGGCTCCCGGCGCGCGCGAGGATCAGAGCGGTCGCCACGCCATAGGTGATCGCCACGACCCGCCGTCCGCCGCCGCCGTCCACGTGCCGGCCCATGGCGAGCGCGCCCGCCGCGCCCACGAGGCTCGCCAGGGCCATGGCGCCGCCGTAGGCCGTGAAGCTCCGCCCCAGCGCCACGAACAGAGCGATCTGCCAGGCGAAGAGATAGCTGGTGTCGAACCAGCCGTCGGCGATCATCAGCCAGATCGCTGGCGAGGCCGCCTTGAAGGCGCCGGGGGCGGCGGACTTCACCGCCACGTTGGGGACTCGTATCAGGGGCGCAGAGGCGGCGAGCTGCACGAGCGCCACGCCGGCGAACGTCCATGCGGGGCCCGCCGTCATCAGGCCCCAGGCGCCGGCGAGCGGCGCCACGATGCCGATCAGCGACACCAGGGCTTCGCGGGCGCCGAGCTGGTGACCGCGGTGCTCCGCGTCGCCAATCGCGGCGTAGTAGGCGTTGTAGCTCATCCAGTAGAGCACCTCGCCCAGGCCCGCGACGGCGATCACGGCGACCAGCGCCGCCCCGAGGCCGTGGACGAGCGCGAGCAGCGGGTATTGGGCCGCCATCACCGCATTGCCCGCCAGGAGCAGCGGTTTCAGCCCCCATCGCTTGGCCAGCGGCAGCAGGGCGGGCCGGACCAGGAAACGCCCGAACACCACGCCCGCCTGGCTGAGAAGCGCCAGCGTCGGCGAGACGCCCGCATGCAGCAGGAAGACGAAGAAGAACAGCCCGCCCGCGCCCTGGGCGAAAGCGACCAGGGCGGAATGCAGGTGCACGCGGTTGACCGCGCGGTTGGCGAAATAGGCCATGGGTGACCGACAGGCACGAGGGATGGGCGACGCAGATCGTCCGAGGACCCGGTCAGCGAGGCGGTGCGCTCAGCGCTCGTTCCTACCCATGAGGAGAACCCTCCTTCGGCGAACCCGAATATGCCCGCCGGCGAACTTGGCCGCAACCGGCGATCCGTGGTGGAGTGGCGCCGAACTTGGGAGAACCTGCCGTGAAGCGTCTTGTCGCAGCCATGGCTGCGCTCATCCTCGCCGGAGCCGCCTCAGCCCAGACGCCGGCGCCGGCGGCCCCCTTCGATGCTGCGGCGCGCAAGCAGGCGGTGGAGACCGCGCAAAAAGCGCTCAGAACGCAATACGTGTTTCCGGAGGTCGGGGCCGAGGCCGCGGATAGGCTCGAGAGCTCGCTCGCGGCCGGCGCCTACGACGGACTCGACCGGATCGCCTTCGCCCACCGGATCACGGCCGATCTGCGCGAGATCGCCCACGACAAGCACCTGAGCGTCATCGCGCCGGACATTCCGCCGCCCGGACTGCCGCCCGGTCCGCCGCCCCGGAGCCAGGCCGGGGTGACGCGGGCCGACCGCCTGCCCGGCGGCGTCGGCTACATCGAGGTGATCGGCTTCCCGCCGCTGCCCGTCTTCAGGCGGGCGGTCGACGAAGCCATGGCCAAGCTGGCCGATGCGCCGGCGCTGATCATCGATGCGCGCCGCAACGGCGGCGGCGATCCGGCGAGCGTCGCCTATCTCGTCAGCTGGCTGGAGCCGGACGGCCGCAAGGCGCACCTGAACGACCTCCTCTGGCGGAAAGAGGGCACGAGCGAGTATCGGCGCGAGGAATTCTGGACCATTCCAACGCCCGGGCACATCAGGGCCAAGCGCATCATCGTGCTGACGAGCGCGCGCACCTTTTCCGGGGGCGAGGAGTTCGCCTACGACGTGCAGACCCAGAAGCTCGCCGCCCTGATCGGCGAGACCACCGGCGGCGGTGCCAACCCCGGCGGTGTGGCCGACCTGGGCTCCAACCTGGCGATGTTCGTGCCGCGCGGTCGGGCGGAAAACCCGATCACCAAGACCAACTGGGAGGGCCGCGGCGTGGCTCCGGACTTCGCGGTTCCGGCGGACCAGGCGCTCAAGGTCGCTCTCGAACATCTCGGCCAGAACCCCAAAGCCCTGGAGGTGGCGGCGCTTTCCAAGGCGCAGCTCTTCTCACCGCGCACGACGGAGGACCCCGGCGCCCAAGCGGCCCTGCGGAGGCTGCTGGAAGGCACGGCGCGCGGCGAGCCGCCCTATGGCGACATGGCTCCGCAATTCGCCGAGTCCATCCGCGGCCGGCTCCCCAAAGCGCAGGGGAATCTTGCGGCGCTCGGCGCGATCGAAGCAGTCGCCTTCAAGGAGGTCGATCGCCAGGGAGACGATGTCTACGAAGTGAAGTTCGCGCATGGGGTGAAGCGCTGCGCGATCGCGCTTGGCGCCGACGGCAAGATCGCCGGCGCCTTCATGCTCGACCCGCCGACCTGATCAGAACCCGACCTGGCTGATCCGCACGACGAGCTGGCCGAGCCAGAGCGCGCCGGCCCAGAAGGCCACGGCCAGCAGCGCGACGAAGGCCAGGCAGGCGAGCGAACTCACGCTCCGGCTCACCTCCGGCCGCGCCGCGTCCCCGAAGACGAGGTGACGCCGCATTGTTCCTCCCCAAGCTCTTTGTCCACGCCGTCGAGCGACGCGGTTGTGTCGAGACTGACACAACAGTTAAGGCTTGGGTAGGGTTGCTCTTGAGTCAGGCGGCGGCTTTCTTCACGGCGCCGGCGATCTCCTTGACCACCTGATTGACGAGCTTCTCGTCGTCGCCCTCGGCCATGATCCGGATCATGGGCTCGGTGCCGGAGGCGCGCACGACGAGACGGCCTGAGCCGTTCAGCCGCTGCTCGGCCTGCTTGATCACGGCCTGAACCTGCTCGCTCTCCAGCGGCTTGCCGGCCTGGAAGCGCACGTTCTCCAGCTTTTGCGGCGCGGGCTCGAACTGCCGGGCGAGCGCGCTCATCGGCTGATCGCTCTCCTTCAGCACCGCCAGCACCTGCAGGGCGGCCAGGAGGCCGTCGCCGGTGGTCGCGAAGTCGCGCAGGATGATGTGGCCCGACTGCTCGCCGCCAAGATTGAAGCCGCCCTCGCGCATCCGAACCATCACCGCGCGGTCCCCCACCGGGGTTCGCTGCAAAGTCAGCCCCCGCTCGGCCAGGAACCGCTCCAGCCCGAGGTTGGAGTAGAGCGTCGCCACCACCCCGCCGCCGGTGAGCCGGTCGCGCTTGGCCCAGCTGTCGGCGATCAGCGCCATGATCTGATCGCCGTCCACGACCTGGCCCTTCTCGTCGCAGATGATCACCCGGTCGGCGTCGCCGTCGAGGGCGATGCCGATGTCGGCGCGGTACTCCTTGACCATCTTCTGCATGGCCGCAGGGTGGGTGGAGCCGCACTCCTCGTTGATGTTGAAGCCGTTCGGCGCGACGCCCACGCTCAGCACCTCGGCGCCCAGCTCATAGAGCGCCTCAGGCGCCACCTTGTAGGCCGCGCCGTTGGCGCAATCGATGACGATTCGAAGCCCCGCGAGGTTAAGCCGGCGCGGGAATGTCGCCTTGGCGATCTCCACATAGCGGGCCTGGCAGTCGTCGATCCGCTGCACGCGGCCGAGCGCCTGGGGGGAGGCCAGCCCCTCCTCCAGGCCCTGATCCATCAGCGCCTCGATCTCCAGCTCGCGCTCGTCGGAGAGCTTGTAGCCGTCGGGCCCGAACAGCTTGATGCCGTTGTCGGCGAAGTGGTTGTGCGAGGCGGAGATCATCACCCCCAGATCGGCCCGCAGGCTGCGGGTCATCATCGCCACGCCCGGCGTCGGCAGCGGCCCGAACAGGCGCACATCCATGCCCACCGAGGTGAAGCCCGCCACCAGCGCCGGCTCGAGCATGTAGCCTGAGAGCCGCGTGTCCTTGCCGATCACCACCAGGTGGCGCCGGTCGTCCTTCGACATGAAGATCTTGCCGGCCGCCATGCCCACGCGCAGAGCCACCTCCGCCGTCATCGGGTAGCGATTGGCCTGGCCACGAATTCCATCGGTCCCGAAGTAGGCGCGCGTGCTCATCGGCTGCTCACGAAACGATCCGAAACCCAGATTTAGTCGACGGTATTTTGTTGAATGGTAAAGCCGGCCGCGCTCGCGTTCGACCATTGGCGTTTATCATAAAGGAAGCCAAAGCCCATGTGCGGGATCATCGGCATCGTCGGCGTGAAGCCCGTGCAGGACCGGCTGATCGACAGTCTCAAGCGCCTGGAATACCGCGGTTACGACTCCGCCGGCGTCGCGGGCGTGGTCGACGGCCATGTCGAGCGCCGCCGCGCCAAGGGCAAGATCCGGGCGCTGGAGGACGTGCTCGCCGCAGAGCCGCTGACGGCGAGCGTCGGCATCGGGCACACTCGCTGGGCGACCCACGGAGCGCCTTCGGAGACCAACGCCCACCCGCAGCGCGCCGGCCGCGTCACCCTGGTCCACAACGGCATCATCGAGAACTACGCCGAACTGCGCGAGGCCCTGAAGGAAAAGGGCCGCAGCTTCGAGAGCGAGACCGATACCGAAGTCATCGCCCAGCTCCTCGACTACGAGCTCCAGACGCGGCCGCCGCTCGAGGCGCTGAAGGCCACGCTCGACCAGCTCACAGGCGCCTACGCCATCGCCGTGCTGGTCGACGGCGAGGATGAGCTGATCATGGGGGCCCGGCGCGGCTCGCCGCTGGTGGTGGGCTACGGCCAGGGCGAGATGTTCCTGGGCTCCGATGCGCTGGCGGTCGGGCCGTTCACCAACCGCATCGCCTACCTGGACGAAGGCGACTACGTGGCCATCGACCACAAGGGCGCGCACATCTTCGACGAAACCGGCCAGCCGGCGGAGCGGCCGGCGCGCACGGTCGCGGCCTCCGCGGCGCTGGTGGAGAAAGGCAACTACCGGCACTTCATGGAGAAGGAGATCCACGACCAGCCGGACGCCTGCCAGCATACGCTGTCGGCCTACATCAACCCGACCACCGGCCGTGTGCATGCGCCGGGCGGAGTGGATTTCGCCCGGTTCGACCGGGTGCAGATCGTCGCCTGCGGCACCGCGAGCTACGCCGGCCAGATCGCGCGATACCTGTTCGAGAAGCTGGCCGGCCTGCCCTGCGAGGTCGAGGTCGCCTCGGAGTTCCGCTACCGCGAGCCGCCGCTCACCCCGGGCCAAGCCGGCCTCCTGATCTCCCAGTCCGGCGAGACCGCCGACACGCTCGCCGCCTTCCGCTACTGCAAGGCCAAGGGCATGAAGAGCGCGGCCCTGGTGAACGCGGTGGAATCCACCATCGCCCGCGAGGCCGACGTGGTCTGGCCGATCCATTGCGGTCCGGAGATCGGGGTCGCCTCCACCAAGGCCTTCACCGCCCAGGTCAGCATG
>NZ_JAICYI010000090.1 GCF_025934275.1 Phenylobacterium sp. | reverse complement strand
GAGCCCGGCACCCTGATCCAGTACTTCAAGGACGACACCACCGCCTTCGACGCCACCAAGAAGGCGGTGCTGGAGGGCAAGGGGGTGATCAACAACCGGATCAGCGAATATGTGATGACGCGGCTCAACACCATCGGGGTGCAGAACCACTTCATCAAGCGGCTGAACCTGCGCGAGCAGCTGATCCGCGAGGTGGAGATCATCCCGCTGGAGGTGGTGTGCCGCAACATCGCCGCCGGCAGCTTCTCCAACCGCTTCGGCGTGCCGGAGGGCCAGGCGCTGCCGCGCTCGATCATCGAGTTCTACCTGAAGGACGACAAGCTGCACGACCCGATGGTGGCCGAGGAGCACATCACCGCCTTCAACTGGGCCTCGACCCAGGAGATCGACGACATGATGGCCCTGACGCTCAGGGTGAACGACTTCCTGACCGGCCTGTTCGGCGGGGTGGGGATCACGCTGGTCGACTTCAAGGTGGAGTTCGGGCGGATCTGGGAGAACGAGTTCGCGCGCATCATCCTGGCCGACGAGATCAGCCCGGATTCGTGCCGGCTGTGGGACAGCGCCACCAACGAGAAGCTGGACAAGGACCGCTTCCGCAGGGACCTCGGCAACGTGATCGAGAGCTACACCGAGGTGGCCAGGCGCCTGGGGATCATGAAGGAGATGCCGACGGTGATCCAAGGAGGTCTGCACTGACGATGCGGGCCAAGGTGCATGTGTTCCTGAAGGAGGGCGTGCTGGACGTGCAGGGCAAGGCCGTCGAGCAGGCGCTGCACGGCCTGGGCTGGGCGGACGTCGGGCACGTGCGGGTCGGCAAGACCATCGAGTTCGAGCTGGCGGCCGGCGACAAGGCCAAGGCGGAGGCGCAGGTGCAGGCCATGTGCGAGAAGCTCCTGGCCAACACGGTGATCGAAAGCTACCGCGTGGAGGTGGGGTGAGGGCCCTGCCCTGCCGGCCAAACCGGAGCGCGCCGCAGGCGCGGCCGTTTGAACCGCGGAAAACGCAGAAGGACGCGGAAGGGGGCGGAGCGTGATCTCGGCTTTCTGCGCCTTTCCGCGTTTTCTGCGGTTCCTTCCTGCGGCCTGCGGCCGCGTGGCTGGGCTCCTTGGGGCCTCGGCCGACGCCCGCGAGCCGACGCCCGTGCTGGATGAGTGCGCATGAAAGCCGCCGTCGTCGTGTTTCCGGGGTCGAACTGCGACCGCGACTGCAGGACCGCGATCGAGCGCTCCACGGGCGCCGAGGTGGCGATGGTCTGGCACAAGGAGACGACGCTGCCGGAGGGGGTCGACCTGATCGTGCTGCCGGGCGGCTTCTCCTACGGCGACTACCTGCGCTGCGGGGCGATGGCGGCGCTGTCGCCGGTGATGGCCGAGGTGAAGGCGGCGGCCGGGCGGGGCGTGGCGATCGTCGGCATCTGCAACGGCTTCCAGATCCTCTGCGAGGCGGGGCTCCTGCCCGGCGCGCTCATCAGGAACGAGGGCCTGAAGTACGTCTGCAAGCCGGTGGCGCTGGAGGTGACCAACGCCCAGACCCGCTTCACCGCGGGCTACGCGGGCAGGCGGCAGGTGACCATGACGGTGGGCAACGGCGAGGGCAACTACTACGCCGACGAGGCGACGCTGGAGCGGCTGGAGGGCGAGGGCCAGGTGGTGTTCCGCTACGTGCAGAACCCCAACGGCTCGGCGCGGCGGATCGCCGGCGTCGTGAACGACAGGGGCAACGTGCTGGGGCTGATGCCGCATCCGGACCGGGCGTTCGAGCCGGAGCTCGGCTCGGCCGACGGCGCCATCCTCTTCCAGAGCGCGCTCGCCAGCGCATAGGTTCTGGTGCTGAGCGGGCAGCGCTCCAGCGGTCCTGTTCGTGTGGTTCGTGGACAAGAAAAAGGGCCGGGGGTGAGCGGGCCCCGGCCCTTCGTCGTGGAGGTGCGGCCGGCCTAGCGGCGGTCGCCCTGCCGGCGGTTGTTGCTGTTGTCGGCCATCGTGTCACCTTTGCTACTGCGGCGCGCGGGAGGCGCCAGACGCCGCCGACCAACGGGGGCTCCCGGCGATTGTTCCCCCTATCGCGTGGGCGCGAGAAGCGGGCTAGAAGCCGCGCGATGAGCGCTCAGCCCGCCAAGGCCCTGGCCGAGACCGCCGCCGAGTTCGGCCTGAAGGCCGAGGAGTACGCGCTGATCGTGCGGCGGCTGAACCGCGAGCCGAACCTGGTCGAGCTGGGCGTCTTCTCGGTGATGTGGTCGGAGCACTGCTCCTACAAGTCGTCGAAGAGGCAGCTCGGCAAGTTCCCGACCAAGGGCGCGGCGGTGATCTGCGGCCCGGGCGAGAACGCCGGGGTGATCGACATCGGCGATGGCCAGGCCTGCGTCTTCAAGATGGAGAGCCACAACCACCCGTCGTTCATCGAGCCCTACCAGGGGGCGGCGACCGGCGTCGGCGGGATCATGCGCGACGTGTTCACCATGGGGGCGCGGCCGGTGGCGCTCCTGAACGCGCTGCGGTTCGGCGATCCGGGCCACCCGAAGACCCGGCGGCTGGTCGCGGGCGTGGTGGCCGGCATCGGCGGCTACGGCAACTGCGTGGGCGTGCCGACCGTGGCGGGGGAGACCAACTTCCACCGCGGCTACGACGGCAACATCCTGGTCAACGCCATGTGCGTCGGGCTGGCCGACGCCGACAAGATCTTCTACTCGGCGGCCCCCGCGCCGGGGCTGCCGGTGGTCTACTTCGGCTCCAAGACCGGCCGCGACGGCATCCACGGCGCGACCATGGCCTCGGCCGAGTTCGACGAGGCCTCCGACGAGAAGCGGCCGACCGTGCAGGTGGGCGACCCGTTCGCCGAGAAGCTGCTGATCGAGGCGACGCTGGAGCTGATGGCCTCGGGCGCGGTGGCGGCGATCCAGGACATGGGCGCGGCGGGGCTGACCTCGTCGTCGGTGGAGATGGCCGGCAAGGGCGGCCTGGGCATCGAGCTCGACCTCGACGCCGTGCCGCAGCGCGAGGACGGCCTCACCGCCTACGAGATGATGCTGTCGGAGAGCCAGGAGCGGATGCTGGCGATCCTCAAGCCCGGGCGCGAGGCCGACGGGCGGCGCATCTTCGAGAAATGGGGCCTGGACGCTGCGGTGATCGGCAAGACCACCGAGAGCGGCCACCTGGTGCTGCGGCACAGAGGCGAGGTGGTCGCCGACGTGCCTCTGGCGCCCCTGTTCGAGGACGCGCCGCTCTACGACCGGCCGTGGGTCGCGCCCGCGCCGCAGCCGCGGCTGGCGCCGGCGGACGTGCCGGAGCCCGGGGATTACGCGCAAGCCGTGCTGACGCTGGTGAGCGCCCCCGACATGGCCTCCAAGCGCTGGATCTGGGAGCAGTACGACCGCCACGTGATGGCCGACACGCTGGAGGATTCGGCGACCGGCGCCGACGCCGGGATCGTGCGCGTGCACGGGACCCGGAAGGCGCTGGCGGTGACCTCGGACGTGACGCCGCGCTACGTGCAGGCCGATCCCTACGAAGGCGGCAAGCAGGCGGTGGCCGAGGCCTGGCGCAACCTCACCGCGATCGGCGCCACGCCGATCGCGATCACCGACAACCTCAACTTCGGCAATCCCGAGCGGCCGGAGATCATGGGCCAGATCGTGCGCGCCATCGACGGCATGGCCGAGGCCTGCCGGGCGCTTTCCTTCCCGGTCGTCTCCGGCAACGTCAGCCTCTACAACGAGACCAACGGCGCCGCGATTCCGCCCACGCCGACCGTGGGCGGGGTTGGGCTTCTCGAGGACTACGCCAGGCGAGCGGATTTCGCCGGCATGCACGGCGGCCAGCACCTGGTGCTGATCGGCGAGACCCGGGGCGAGCTCGGATGCTCGATGTACCTGCGCGAGGTCGCGGGGCGCGAGGACGGCGCGCCGCCTCCCGTCGACCTGGCGGCGGAGAAGCGCAACGGCGACTTCGTCCGCGCGGCGATCCAGTCCGGGCAGGTCTCGGTCGTGCACGACCTCTCCGACGGCGGGCTGATCGCCGCCGCGGCGGAGATGGCGCTGGCCTCCGGCTGCGGCGCCCAGCTGAACGCCGACGACGAGCTCCCAGCCCACGCCTGGCTGTTCGGCGAGGACCAGGGCCGGTATCTGGTGGCGACGGCGGCGGGCGACGCCCTGCTGGCCGCCGCCGAGGCCCAAGGCGTCCCGGCCCGCATCGTGGGCGCGGCCGGCGGCGACGAGCTGGCGGCCCCGGGCGTCTTCAGCCTCTCGCTCGCGCGCCTGCGCCAGGCCCACGAGGACTGGCTGCCGCGGTACATGGGCGGCTAGGCGCGCCCGCGCTCGGCGAACGGCGTTGCGGTGACCCTTCGGAATGCGCTTAGCTGCGGGGACCAAGTCCGATGGAGACAACGCCATGGCCGCGACGACCGCGCCCGAGAAGCCGGCCTACCTGGGCCTTCTGAACGCCATCTCCCTCGCCGAGAGCCGCGCCGGGCAATACCTGGAAGCCTGGGCCGACGTGACGCCCGACGAGGACCTCGCCTGCACGCTGCGGCTGGTGGCGGCGCGCGAGAAGAGCCACGGCGAGGTGTTCTGCCGGCGCATCGCCGAGCTCGGGTTTTCGCTGAAGCCCAAGCGCGACCCGGCGGACGGCGAGCGGCTCGCCAAGTTCGCCGACCCGCGCATCTCCGACCTCGAGAAGGTCGGCCCGGCGCGGGGCGAGGCGCGCGACACCTTCCGCGACATCAAGGCGAAGATGGCGGACGGCGAGTACGACCCCATGACCTGCAATCTTCTGCAGTGGTACATCGCCGAGGAGGAGGACTCCGGGCGGCGGCTGCGCGAGGCCTACGCCTGCGTGCGCGAGCGGGCGAACGGCCGCCGCGGCAAGGCGAACGGCGCGGCCGAAGCCCAGCCGGGGGCCGAGGCGGAGGCGATCATGGCCTGCATGACCCAGGGCTTCACCCGCCTGGAGAAGTCGATCGAGAAGCTGGCCAAGGCGATCCGCTGACGGGCCAGGTAGGAGATAAGCGGATGGCGGACGGAGCGGCGCTCGCGTCAGATCAGAGGTTCCGGCCCGAAGACGTCGAGACCTGGCGGCGCGAGGGCGCGGTGGTGATCCCGGGCTTCTTCACGCGCGAGGAGACGGCCGCGGTGGTCGCCGACTTCGAGGCGGTGTTCGGGCGCACGGCCGGCGCGGAGGAGGCGCTGGAGCGCAAGGCCGAGGGCATGGTCGGGCGTTTCCATCCCTCGCAATTCAAGGGCGTCGCGCCGGTGCCCCTGCCCTGCTCGCCGGCGCTCAACCTGATCGGCGTGCACCCGGCGCTGATCGCCTTCGCCAGGGCCGCGCTCAACGCCGAGGCCGTCCACGTCTACCAGTGCCAGGCCTGGGCCAAGTTCACCGGTGAGTCCGACTACGACCAGCCGTTCCACTGCGACTTCCCGAACCACACCCTGACGGCGCCCTCGGAGGACGAGGCGAGGAACTCGGTGACCATCCTCTGCTACTTCACCGATGTCAGCGACGCGCACGGGGCGATGCACTACGTGCCGCGCACCGACAGCGCCAAGGTGGCCGGCCCGGACGCCACCCTCAGCCAGGACCCGCAGGCCCAGGCGAAGCTGCAGGCGGGGCTCTCGGCCTATGAGCGCTCGAGCGCGGCGCCGGCGGGATCGGTCGTGCCCTACACGATCGACGTTTATCACCGCGGCACGAACCTGACGGCGCCGAACGGCCGCCGGTTTGCGCTGATGAGCTGCTGGAAGAAGGCCGGCGACGAGGCGATCGGCTTCCACGCCTGGCCCTTCCACCACACCCAACCCTGGGCGCGGATCTTCGACCATGCGACGCCGGAACAGCTCGCCTGTTTCGGCGTGCAGCCGCCCGGACATCCGTTCTGGACCGAGACCACGCTGGCGCGCGCCCAGGCGCGCTATCCGGGGTGGGACCTGTCGCCGTATCGCGCGGCGCTCGCGAAAGCCGCATGAGCGAGGCGGCGCACGCCGTCATCGGACCGCAGTTCGAGATCGCGCCGGAGTATGCGCTCGGGCCGGCGACGCCGCGCGGGACGGTCGGCGCCTTCGTCATGGACAGCCGCGACAGCGCCATCTACCCCGGCATCCGCCGGCTGGAGAACGAGGTGACGGGCCGGCGGGATGCGTGGGGCAACCGGATCGCCGCCGAGCACCACGAGCAATCCGTTCCGGACCCCTATCTGCGGACCGTCTGGACCTATGTCCCGGCGCAGCTCGCGAAGGAGGCGCCGGCGCCGATCATCGTCGCGCAGGACGGGCGCCTGTACCTGAACCACCTGCCGCGCGTGCTCGACACCCTGATCGCCGAGGGCCGCGTTCCGCCGATGGTCGCCGTGCTGGTGGAGAGTGGCGGCGGCGATGCGCAGGGCTCGCAGCGCGGCCTGGAATACGACACCCTCTCCGGGCGCTACGCCGACTTCATCGAGACCGAGGTGCTGCCGCGCGTGAGCGAGGCCACCGGCGTCGCGCTCACCGACAACCCCGACGGCCGCGCCACCATGGGGGTCAGCTCCGGGGCGGCCTGCGCCTTCACCATGGCCTGGTTCCGGCCCGACCGCTGGCGGCGCGTGCTCTGCTACTCCGGCACCTTCGTCAACCAGGCCTCGCCGCCGAACCCGGAGAGCCCGCGCGGCGCCTGGGAGTACCATGCCACGCTGATCCCCGCCGCGCCGCGCAAGCGGCTGCGCGTCTGGCTGGAGGTGGGCGAAAAGGACCTGCACCACGACGACCCGGAGGAGAGCTGGCACAACTGGCCGCTCGCCAACCAGCGGATGGCGCAGGCGCTGGCCGCCAAGGGCTACGATCACCGTTTCACCTTCTCGCTCGGGGGCCGTCATGGCGACCTCCGCGTGCTGCAGGCGACCTTGCCCTCGGCGCTGGCGTGGCTGTGGGAGGGCTATCGCGGCTGACGGGGCCTCCGTTGACAGCCGGCTGGGCCGTTCCCAGGTGAGGCCGGGGCGGAACTCAGCAATGATCGCAATGGTGCTTGGCTTGCTCGTGGTGTTCGGCCGCCTGGCGCCCGCGAGCATGGTCGGCCGGCCGATGTGGCGGCTGGCGGAACGGATCGCAGAGCGAGTGTCGCGCATCCGCACGGTCCACGTCGTCCTGGCGGTGGCGGCGCTGGCGAGCCTGGCGGCGCTGATCGCCTACGCCCAGATCGACGGCGCGATGATCGCTCTTCCCGTGGGCGCGGACGGGCTCGCCTACCTGGCCGCCGTCGACGTGGGCACGTACGTCGAGGTGATGGCGCTCGCCTGCCTGCTCGGAGCGGCCGGGGCGATCCGCGCCGCGGGCCAGGTCGTGCGGGCGATCGCCGGGCGCCGGCGGATGATCGCGGCGCGGCGGACGCGGCGGCGGGTGCGCCGCACGCCCGCAGCCGGCCGACGCCGCCCTCCGGGCCGCGATGACGACGACCCGGCGGTCTGGGCGCCCCTCCCGATCGCCGCCTAGCGAAGAGGCGGAGCGGCCGAAGACCAGCGCATCGTCCCTGCCGATGGTGACCGTCACGCCGGCGTCGAACAGGGCCCGGATTGGCTCGACGGCGCGCCGGACGTCGGGTTGACACTGACCAGGGGTCAGTAGTTAATGACCGACAGTCATTAGGAAGGACCGATGGACAAGCCGCTGCGGCGGCGCCTCTCCCCGGAGGCGCGCAAACGCGAGATCGTCGAGGCCGCCGAGCGGCTGCTGCAACAGCACGGCTCGCGGGTGCGGGTCGAGGATGTGGTCCGCGAGGCGGGCGTGGCGAAGGGCACCTTCTTCCTCTACTTCCCGAGCTGGGACGACCTGCTGGAGACCCTGCGCGACCGGCTGACCGCGGAGTTCGACGCGACCTATCCGCTGCCGACCGAGGTGGACGGGCCGGTGGACTGGCCGGCGGTGCTGGACTGGCTGGCCGGCGCCTACATCGACTTCGCCAGCGCCCGGCAAGGCATCGGCCAAGCCCTGTTCCACTCCGACTTCGCCGAGCGCCGGCCGCTTGGCGACCACGCCATCGTGCGGCTGGCCGCGATCATCCGCGCGGGCCAGGAGGCGGGCGCGTTCGGCGCGGTCGATCCGGAGCCCACGGCGCGGCTGCTGTACGCGGCCATCGACGAGGCGCCCAGGGCGGTGGCCGGCGGCATGGACCGCAACGCCACCGTGGCGGCGCTGCAGAACCTACTTCGGCGCACGCTCGCGCCCTGAACCGATCCCGAAGGAGGATCCCATGAGCGAGACCCAGGTGATGGTGCGGTACATGGTCCATGACGTGCAGGAGGCGGTGGACTGGTATGTCGGCAACTTCGGCTTCAGCGTGGTGCTCGCCTCGCCGGCCTTCGGGGCCGTGGAGCGCGGGCCGCTGCGGCTTCTGCTCAGCGGCAGGATGAGCTCGGCCGGCCGGCCCATGCCGGACGGGCGCGAGCCTGAGCCCGGCGGCTGGAACCGCTTCCAGTTCATCGTCGAGGAGATCGGGCCGGAAGTGGAGCGGCTGCGCGCGCGGGGGGTCAAGTTCCGCAACGAGATCGTCACCGGGCCGGGCGGCTCGCAGATCCTGGCCGAGGACCCCTCGGGCAACGTGGTCGAGGTGTTCCAGCCGGCGCCGATCGCCGCCTTCCAGTCGGCGCGCTGAGGCGAGGACGTCCAGGGTGAAAAGGTCGCCGTTCCCGCGGCCACGCCGGCGCTGCTGACAGGCCCAGGCCGCGCGGGCGCCGCCAGCTTGCGCCTTGTCGAGGACGCCGCGCCGGATCGGCTAGGCCGCCGCCT
>NZ_JAICYI010000010.1 GCF_025934275.1 Phenylobacterium sp. | reverse complement strand
CAGCCGGCGCGCCGGCTGCAGCTTGGCGCTGAGCGTCCGGTAGACCAGCGACGCGCCGGTCGCGTTGAAGTCGCCGAGCAGGATCTTGGCCCCCTGGCATTGCGGATGCTCCAGCCAGGCGGGGCTGGCGAGCCAGCGGGCCTGGATCTGCTGCTCGCGCGGCACGAGGCCGAGGTGGGTATTGATCACCTGCAGCGGCTTGCTCTCGACCTCCACTTCCACCCAGAGCGCGCCGCGGGGCTCGAGCTGCGGTATGCGCTCGTAGCCCGGCAGCGGACCCACCTGCACCAGCCGCTCCGGGAAGCAGGTGAGGATCGCGTCGCCATAGCGCTCCTCCTCGACGGTGAGCGCCGCATGGAAGTGGCAGGCCATGTCGAGGCGCCGGGCGATCTCGTGGGCCTGGTCGACGTGGCCGGTGCGTGCGCGGCCGACGTCCAGCTCCTGCAGCGCCACGATGTCGGGCTCGAGCCTCGCCAGCACCTCGGCGATCCGCGCCACGTTCAGCCGCCGGTCGTTGCCGACGCAGCGATGCACATTGTAGGTCGCGATCCGAGGCATAGGGCTGGCAGACCTGCACGCCGCCGAGCGGAGTGACAAGTCGAGAACGGCCGCTGCGCTCGGTAAAGTTCATGATTTGTTCTTGGCGTTCCGGGCCCATCCAGGTACAATTTCCTCTTCGAGCGCAGGTGCGGTCCGCGCCCAGCCCCTGCAGGCCCTTTTCCAGAGGAGAACCGTTTGGATCCAGATCGCTTCCGGCAGCTGCAAGCCGCCTCATCCGGCGTTGGCACACTCGAGGGCTACACGCCCGAAGAGGTTCGGCTCGGTCGGGAGGCCGCCGATGCACGCGGCCGCGAGCTTTACGACCGGAGTACGCGCAATGGCACGAACTTCACGGCGCAGACGCCTGCCCAGCTGCTCCGCCTCGGCGCACAGGACCTGGCGAAAGCTCCTGTCGCGTCGCCTGCGCCGGGGCCAGATCCCATTCGCACGCGACGATCCCAATGTCTCGTATCCCGCGTTCTGGCAGCCTCACGGGGACGTGGAAGTCGAGCCGTGGGGCCCTGATCGGAAGCGTTCCGAAAAGGCTCGGCGCTCACGCTGACGTCAGCGTCATCTTTCCTCCGTTCGACCCCCATCGTATGGTCCGCCGCCTTCGCGAAGCGGCGCTTACCGCGCCCCAGGAGCCGGCCATGAACCTCGACTTCACGCCCGAAGAGGACGCCTTCCGCGACGAGGTCCGGGCCTTCATCGCCGAAAACTATCCGCCGGAGCTGCGCCGCAAGCAGGACGCCGACGAGCCGCTCAGCAAGGAGGACTACCTCTCCTGGCACAAGGTGCTGGCGAAAAAGGGCTGGATCGCGCCGTCCTGGCCCAAGGAGTTCGGCGGCACGGGCTGGTCGCCCACCCAGAAGTACATCTGGTCGGAGGAGCTCGCCCACGCCGATGCGCTGGCGACCCTGCCGTTCGGCGTGAACATGCTGGGCCCGGTGCTCTACACCTTCGGGACGGACGAGCAGAAGCAGCGCTTTCTGCCCGGCATCTACAACGGCGAGGTCTGGTGGTGCCAGGGCTACTCTGAGCCGGGCTCCGGCTCCGACCTGGCGTCGCTGAAGACCCGCGCCGAACGGATCACCGCCGACGACGGCAAGGAGTACTACATCGTCTCGGGCCAGAAGACGTGGACGACGCTCGCCCAGTTCGCCGACTGGGGCTTCTTCCTGGTCCGCACCGATCCGACCTCCAAGCCGCAGGCCGGCATCTCCTTCCTGCTGATCGACATGAAGAGCCCGGGTGTCACGGTGAGGCCGATCATCACCCTGGAGGGCGGCCATGAGGTCAACGACGTCTTCCTAGATAACGTGAAGGTCCCCGTCGAGAACCGCATCTTTCACGAGAACCAGGGCTGGACCTGCGCCAAGGCGCTGCTCGCGCACGAGCGCTCGGGCATCGCCGGCGTCGCACGCTCCAAGCGCAACCTGGAGAAGGTCCGCGATATCGCACGGACCGAGCGCAGCGACGCCGGCGGCGCCGTGATCGGCGACGCCTCCTTCCGCCGCAAGGTGGCCGAGCTGGAGATCGACCTCACCGCCTTGGAGTTTACCGAGCTTCGTACGCTGGCCGGGGAATCCAGCGGCAAGGGACCGGGTCCGGAAAGCTCGATCCTGAAGATCAAGGGCACCGAGATCCAGCAGCGCATCCAGGAGCTGGCGCTGGAGGCGGTGGGCCACTACGGCGCGCCGTTCCTGCGCGACATCGGCCACAACGTGCAGATCGGCCCGGAGTACGCGCGCGGCGTCGCCGGCGAATACTTCAACGGCCGCAAGACCTCGATCTACGGCGGCTCCAACGAGATCCAGCGCAACATCATCGCCAAGATGGTGCTGGGATTGTGAGAGCTTCCACGCGAGTTCCCCTCCCCCTCGCGGGGAGGGGATAGGGGTGGGGGCGCCTCCACGAGCGCCGGGCGCCTTGCACGAATCCGACCGCGCCGACGCCACGGCGCGCCGGATGCGACGTGCGCTGACTTATGCGGAGGAGAGGCTCTGGAAGGCGTTGCGGAACTCCGGCCTGCACTTCCGACGCCAGGCGCCCTTCGGGCCGTATATCGTTGATTTCGTATGGCACGCCCATCGCCTGATCGTGGAGGTCGACGGCGGCGTCCACGCGCTGCCTCAAGTGGCTGCCGCTGATAAGCAGCGCGACGCTTGGCTGACAGGCCGAGGTTATCGGGTTATCGGGGTTTCGAATGGCGACGCTGCCGGAAACCCTTACGCCGCCCCGGACAGAATCCTTGCCGCGGCCGGCTTAGGCACCCCCACCCCCAACCCTTCCCCACAAGGGGGAGGGGAGCTGTAGAGGCGCTTCCCGAGATGGATTTCAGCTTCACCGACGAACAGTCGATGCTGCGCGACACGGTCGCGAGCTACCTGGCCGACAACTATGGCTTCGACCAGCGCCGCAACGTGGTCGCCAAGGAGCCGGGCTGGAATCCCAACGTGTGGAAGGCGTTCGCCGAGGAGCTCGGCATTCTGGGCGCGCCGTTCCCGGAGGACCTGGGCGGCCTGGGCGGCGGGCCGGTCGAGAACATGATCGTCATGGAGGAGTTCGGCAAAGCCCTGGTGGTCGAGCCCTATCTCAGCACCGTGGTGATCGCCGGCGGCTTCCTGAAGCACTCCGGCCATCCGAGCGCCGCCGAGTTGATCGGCAAGATCATCGCCGGCCAAGCGGTGTTCGCTTTCGCCTACGCCGAGCCGCAGGGCCGCTACAACCTGGCCGACCTGACGACCACCGCGAAGAAGGACGGCGGCGGCTGGGTCCTGAACGGCCACAAGGCGGTGGTGGCGGCCGCGCCCTGGGCGACCCACCTGATCGTCACCGCCCGCACCGGCGGCGGCCAGCGCGATGCGCAGGGGATATCCGCCTTCATCGTCGAGAAGGACGCCGTGGGCGTCACCACCCGCGACTATCCGACTGTCGACGAGGGCCGCGCCTCCGAGGTGTTCCTGGAGAACGTGAAGGTCCCGGCGGAGGCGCTGATCGGCCCCGAGGGCCGCGGCCTGCCGCTGATCGAGAAGGTGGTGGACGAGGCGCTCGCCGCCACTTGCGCCGAGGCCTGCGGCGTGCTCCGCAAACTGCACGAGGGCACGCTGGAATACACCAAGCAGCGTAAGCAGTTCGGCGTGCCGATCTCCTCCTTCCAGGTGCTGCAGCACCGGATGGTGGACATGTTCATCGCCCTCGAGCAGTCGGTCTCGATGACCTACATGGCGACCATCAAGGTCAGCGACGATGCCGAGCGGGCGAAAGCCGTCGCGGGCGCGAAGGTGCAGATCGGCAAGGCCTGCCGGTTCGTCGGCCAGAGCGCCATCCAGCTGCACGGCGGCATGGGCATGACCGATGAGATGGCCATCGGCCATTACTTCAAACGCGCGACGATGATCGAGAGCGCCTTCGGCAACACCGACCACCACCTGGCGCGCTACGAATTCCTCAGCCTGGGGCAGGCGGCGTAGGCGCCGCCCTCCGGAAACGCCTTGGACGAGCGCGAAGTCGAAGATCTGACCGGCCTGCTGCCGCCCCTGTTGGCGGCGCTGGAGGCGCTCGCGTTCGTGGCGCGCCATCTCAATCCGCCGCAGTTCGACGAGGTGATGGCCGCGGTCGGCGATCCGGAGACGCCGCTGCGCGCGGCGTTCGAGACGCTCGGCGACTGGAACGAGGGGCTGGCGGAGGTGCGCGCGAACCTCGTCTTCGCCTGCGAGCAGACCCTGGCCGCCTTCGAGGCGCTCCGGGAGGCGCAGATCGGCGGCGCGGACGTCCGCCAGGTCTATCGGGCGCTGGGCCGCATCCCACGGGCCCAGGAGGCGCTCTACCCGCTCGCGGCGGGCCTGCCGCCGGTCAGCCGCTACTTCCTGGAGCCGGAGCATCGCGACGACGCGGCGCGGCTGACCCGCCTCGCCGAGGCGACGGCGCGCGATGAGGCGGGCGTCGGCCATCTCGACAACGAGCCCGGCTCGCGCGGCGGCTTCTCGCTCTATGTGCCGGAAGACTACAGCCCCGAGCGGCCCTGGCCGCTGGTCATGGCCCTGCACGGGGGCGCCGGGAACGGCCGCTCGTTCCTGTGGACCTGGCTCCGGGCCGCGCGGACCCACGGCGCGATCCTCGTCACGCCGACCGCGATCGGCGACACCTGGGCGCTGATGGGGCCGGATGTCGACACGCCCAACCTCAACCGCATTCTCGACCTCGTGCAGGGCCGCTGGCGGATCGACGAGCGCCGCGTGCTGCTCACCGGCATGAGCGACGGCGGCACCTTCACCTACGTCTCCGGCCTGGAGAGCGGCTCGCGATTCACCCACCTCGCGCCGATCGCCGCGGCGTTCCATCCGATGCTGGGCGCGATGGCCGAGCCTGACCGCGTGCAGGGGCTGCCGATCCATATCGCCCACGGGGCGCTCGACTGGATGTTCTCCGTCGAGTTGGCGCGCGAGGCCCATGTGCTGCTGCAACGCGCCGGCGCGCGGGTCACGTATCGGGAGATCGAGGACCTCAGCCACACCTATCCGCGCGAGCTCAACCCGGACATCCTCGCCTGGCTCGATGCGACGCCCCCTCAGGCCTCTTCGTAGGCGGCGTGCTGGACCTCCGGCGCCAGGCACCAGGCGCGGAGGGCCTCCATGGCGGGCGTGGGCGCGCGCGACTTCAGCGAGGTGAGCCAGTAGCTCCCCACCTCGACCGTGGTGGGGAAGGGCTGCACGAGGACCCGGGCGTGCAGTTCGCGGCCGAACAGGCTGGGCGGGCCGAGCGCAACGCCCGCGCCCTGGCCGGCCGCCTGGATCATCAGGCTCAGGCTGTCGAACACCGGCCCCGCGGCGGGCGGCGCGTCCAGCCCGGCGGCGGCGAACCAGGCGGGCCACTCCTGGCTGCGATATGAGCGGAGCAAGGGCACGCTGGCGAGATCGCGGGGGCTCTCCAGGCGCGCCGCCATCCTGGGCGCGCAGAGCGGGGTGACCGCAGCGCGCAGGACCTCCTCGGCGCGGACGCCGTGCCAGGCGCCGTCGCCGAAGCGGATCGCCATGTCGAGGCCCTCGGCCGCGATGTCGACCTTGTTGTTGTGGGTGGACAGGCGAAGCTCGACCAGCGGATGGGCTTCCCGAAACCGCTCCAGCCGCGGCAGCAGCCAGCGCACGGCGAAGGTGCCCACCACGCCGACGCTCAGCACCTCGCGCAGGGCGCCGGCCCGGAAGCGCTGCAGAGTGCGCTCGATCTGGTCGAAGGAATCGGAGACCGCCGGCAGCAGCGCCTGGCCTTCGTCGGTCAGCACCAGCCCGCGCGCGAGCCGGTGGAACAGCTTGACGCCCAGACGCTGCTCGAGCGCCTTGACCTGGTGGCTGACGGCGGCCTGGGTGACATAGAGCTCGACGGCCGCGGCGGTGAACGACAGCCGCCGCGCGGCGGCCTCGAAGGCGCGGAGCGCGTTCAGCGGAAGTTGTGCGCGGAGCAACCCGATTGACCTAGATTTACTAATGCCTCCGCCCAGCTATCATCGTTTGCGCGGTCTGGCCATGGCCGGTCAGCTAGGGCCCGCCGCGCGAAGGAGGGCGGGGGCATGGCGACACTGGTGGTGAACGGTGGGCGGCCCCTCTCCGGTCGCATCTCCCCTTCGCCGAACAAAAATGCAGTCCTGCCGGTGCTCTGCGCCAGCCTGCTTACCGACCAGACGGTGACCCTGCGGCGAGTGCCCGACGTGACCGACGTGCGCAAGCTGCTGGCCTTCTTCGAGGCGCTCGGAAGCGAGGTCGAGGCCGACCTCAATTCAGGTCTGGTCCGCCTGCGGCACGGCCCCGGATTGCGGCCGCAGCGCGCTCGACTGCCCGAGGGCATGCGCTCGGTGGTGATGCTGATCCCGGCGCTCATCCGCCGCTTCGGCCGCGCGGTGCTGGAGGACGAAGCCAAAGGCTGCACGCTCGGCGTCCGCGAGATCGACCCGCACCTGGATGTCTTCCAGGCGTTCGGTGCCGAGGTCGCTTGCGAGGGCGGCGCGATCGTGGTCGCCGCGCCCAAGGCCCTTCGGCCGGTCCGCCACTGGCTCGACTACGCCTCGGTCACCACCACCGAGAACTTCCTGATGTGCGCGGCCATGGCCGGCGGGACCTCGCGCCTCGTCAACGCCGCCTGCGAGCCGCACGTGCAGGAGTTCTGCCGGTTCCTGGCGCGGATGGGCGTGGCGGTCGGGGGCTGCGGGACGTCGACGCTCGAGGTGGAGGGCCGGCCCCAACTCGCGGGCGCCGACTACACTTTCGAGGACGACTTTCACGAAGTCGCCACCTTCCTGGCCCTGGGCGCGATCACCGGCGGGCAGGTGGAGGTGAAGAACTCCGACCCCGAGCAGTTCGCGCTCATCGACCGCACCTTCGGCAAGTTCGGCGTGGAGATCACCCATCTCGGCGGCGCCTCGCGCAACCTGCCTGCGGGCCGCCTCGCCATCCGGGCGCCGTTCACCGGACACCTGCTGCAGAAGGTGGAGGCGGCGCCTTGGCCCTACATCCCGGCCGACCTGCTGCCGATCTTCGTGGCGCTCGGCTCGCAGGCCGACGGCTCGGTCATGTTCTGGAACAAGGTCTACGAGGGCGCGCTGGGCTGGACCTCGGAGCTCGCCAAGTTCGGCGCGCACGCGGTCACCTGTGACCCGCACCGGATCATCACCTTCGGCGGCGGTCGATTGAGCCCCGCCACCGTGGAGAGCCCCTACATCATCCGGGTGGCCATCGCGCTGCTGATGATCGCCGCCTCGATCGAAGGCCAATCGGCGATCCTCAACGCCGATCCGATACGCCGCGCCCATCCACGCTTTGTCGAGAACTTGCGGAGCCTCGGCGCCGACGTCGCGTGGGATGACGAGTGAGGCGGCCTCGCCGTTGCGCGCGCCCGGCGTGACACCCTAAGGCCTCTCCGATGTCCTTCCGCGACTTCGCGCTCCTGGCGCTCGTCTGCCTGATCTGGGCCTCGAACAACATCGTCTCGAAGTTCGTGGTGAGCACGCTGGGCGTGCCGCCGCTGTTCTATGCGAGCGCGCGGTTCCTGGTCGTGGCGGTGGCCGTCTCGCCGTGGCTGTGGCCGCCGCCCCGGCCGCTGTGGCGGCTCATCGTCATCGCGCTCCTCATGGGCGGCGGGAACTTCGCCTTCGTGTTCATGGGCCTGAAGACCGCCACGCCCTCGGCCTCGGCGGTGGTGGGACAGCTCGGCGTGCCGATCACCACGCTCCTCTCAGTGGCGATGCTGGGCGAGCGGATCCGCTGGCGGCGGGGGCTCGGCATCGCGCTCACCTTCGCCGGAGCCATGCTGGTGATGTGGAATCCGCACGGCTTCGCCGTCTCGATCGGCCTGATCTACGTGCTGATCGCCGCGGCGCTGGGATCGCTGGGCGCGGTGATGATGAAGCAGATGCCCGGCGTCCGGCCGCTGCAGTTCCAGGCGTGGGTGGGCTTCGCCTCGCTGTGGCCCCTGATGGCGCTCTCGGGGCTCTTCGAACCGGGCCAGTTGGCGGCGGGGCTGCACGCCGGTTGGCCGTTCGTGGCCGCGGCGCTGTTCTCCGGGCTGGTCGCCTCGGTGATCGGCCACACGCTCTATTACGCGCTGATCCAGCGGTACGAGGCGAACCTGATCTCGCCGTTGACCCTGATGACGCCGCTCGCCACCATCGCGCTTGGCGTCATGATCACCCACGACCCGTTCGATCTGCGGATGGCCACAGGCTCCGCCGTAGCCCTGCTCGGCGTGCTGGTCATCGCGCTGCGCCGCAACCAGGTGGCGCCGCTGCTGCTGGCGCTCAGGACCCGCGGTCAATGAACCTCATCGAGGCGCCGTCGCCCAACTTCGATTTCCGCGTCGCGCCGCCGAAGATGATCGTGCTGCACTACACTGGCATGCAGACCGGCGAGGCGGCGCTCGCCCGGCTTCGGGATCCGGACGCCAAGGTCTCGGCGCACTACATGGTCGAGGAAGACGGCCGGGTGTTCCGACTGGTCCCCGAGGAGCGGCGAGCCTGGCATGCGGGGAAGTCCTTCTGGCGCGGCACGCGCGACGTGAACTCGGCCTCGATCGGCGTCGAGATCGTAAATCCGGGCCACGAGTTCGGGTATCGGGCGTTCCCGGACGCCCAGGTCGCCGCGGTGATCGAACTGCTGGCCGACATCCGCTCGCGCTGGCGGATCGAGGACGTCGACATCGTGGGCCACGCCGACGTGGCGCCCGAGCGCAAGGAGGATCCGGGCGAGCTGTTCCCCTGGAAGCGGCTGGCGGAGTCGGGTCACGGTCTCTGGGTCGAGGCTCCGCCCGCGCCCGGCGAGCCGTTGAAGCCAGGCGATGACGGGACCGGCGTCTTCGCCCTGCAGGCGGGCTTCACCCGGCTCGGCTACGACAGCCCGCCCTCCGGCCAGTTCGACGAGGCGACAGCCGCCATCGTGCGCGCCTTCCAGCGACATTGGCGCCAGTCGCGCGTGGACGGGATCGCCGACGGCGAGTCCCGTGCGCAACTGATCGCGCTGCTGCGGCGGATCGGTTGATGCATCCCGCACCAGCGTTCCGGGAGACGGACGAGGCCAAGCTGCTGCAGGCGCTGTCCGCCATCGCTACGCAGGTCTCGCCGCCGCGGCCGATGGCCGGGTGAGGATCGCCCACGCACCGCTCGTCGTCCGTCGGCTCGCCGCCGGTCTCGCCCCGGACTTCCGCCACCGGCGCCTCGGCCGAGACCCGCTGGGAGCACAACCATCCGCGGCAGGACCAGGTGCTCGACCGCAACCAGCAGCAGCGCGCGGTGATCCGCCACGAGGCGGCGACCGGCCGCATCTCGCACCGCCGGGCCGAGCGGCTGCTCGCCAAGGAGCGGCGCCTGGCGATGACCGAGCACCGGATGGCCCGCCGCAATGGCGGCTATCTCACCGCCGCCCAGCAGCGCCGGCTGAACCACCAGGAGACCCGCCTCGGCCACAAGATCCGCGGGTGAGCGCGCGCGCCGGATCGCAGTCGGCGGTCCGGCGGCCTCCGCATTGACCTCGCGCCCGGGCCGTCCCACCTTCTGCGCGGACCAGACGGCCGGGCGATCGCGCTTCTCTCTCGGGAGGGGTGAGGAAAGTCCGGGCTCCACGACGACATGGCGGCGGGTAACGCCCGCCGGGGGCGACCCCAGGGATAGCGCCACAGAAAGCAAACCGCCTGGCCTCGCGGCCGGGTAAGGGTGAAAGGGTGGGGTAAGAGCCCACCGCGTCCTCGGCAACGAGGGTGGCATGGCAAGCCCCGCCAGGAGCAAGACCGAATAGGGGTCCCGCGCCGGCTGAAGAGAAGTCTTTGGCCGGCAGGGCTGTCGCCGGCCCGAGGGATCCGGGTAGGTCGCGTGAACCGGCCCGCGAGGGTCGGTCCAGAGGAATGATCGCCGCGCCGGGGTCACCCCCGGCGGCACAGAACCCGGCTTACAGGCCGTCTGGTCCATTGCGCCCGATCGCCACGCGCAGGGCTGCGTCCGCAGGCCGCCGCGCAGCCTCACGCCGGGTCAGGAACCCCGGTTCAGTGTATGTTCTGTGGATAACTGCATTCCGTTAACCTTACTTCGCCGAAGAGCTTTGTTTTTCGACACAATAGTCATCTGGAGTCATTGTATCCCAGTTAATCCCATGTTACCCCAGTCACCATTCGCTAACCAAACCGGGCGCGTGGGGGGCCTGTCGGCCCGGCGAGGGGAGCGGGGCGACCGGATGAGCCGGTCGGGTTGTGGGGCTGGGCGAGATGTTCCTCTCGACCTTCGAGAAGCAGCTGGACGCCAAGCGGCGCATCGTCGTGCCGCAGGAGTTCCGCGCGCTTGCCGCCGGGCCCTTTGACGGCGTCTTCTGCTTCCCCTCGATCGAGGCCGACTGCGTCGAAGGCGGCGGCCAGGCCTTCTTCGACCGCTACCTCAGCGTCATCGAGGAGCTGGAGTTCGGCGACCCCTTGCGGACGGCGCTGGAGACCTCCGTGCTCGGCGGGATGGCCAAGCTCTCCTTCGACACCGCCGGCCGCATCACCCTGCCCGAGACCCTCTGCGAGAGCTTCGGCTTGACGGATTGGGTCGTGGTCGTGGGCCTGGGCGACCGGTTCCAGATCTGGTCGAAGGACGCCTTCCGCGCCCATCGCGCCGCCCAGCGCGAGCTGGCCCGCGACGGCCTGGCCTCCCTGCGCGCCCAGCAACGCGCCCACCGCGTCGGAGGGGCCAGTTGAGCGCAGCCGCGCATAAGCCGGTGATGCTGGACGAGGTGGTCGGCGCGCTGGAGCCAGCGCCGGGCAAGACGGTCATCGACGGCACGTTCGGCGCGGGCGGCTATTCGCGCGCCTTCCTGGCGGCCGGCGCCACGGTCATGGCGTTCGATCGCGATCCGAGCGCAAGGCGCTTCGCCGCGGAACTGCCCGCCGATCGCTTCCAGCTCATCGAGGCCCGGTTCTCCGAGATGGCCGAGCGGGCCGGGGCGGCGAGCGTCGACGGCGTAGCGCTCGATCTCGGCGTCTCCTCCATGCAGCTGGACGAAGCCGAACGCGGCTTCTCCTTCCTTCGCGACGGCCCGCTCGACATGCGCATGGGCCGCGAGGGCCCGACCGCCGCCGAGGTCGTGAACACCGCCCCCCCCGACGAACTGGCCCGCATCTTCTTCGTCTATGGCGAGGAGCGGCAGAGCCGGCGCATCGCCGCCGCCATCGCCCGCCGCCGCGCCGAGCAGCCGTTCACCCGCACGCTCGACCTCGCCCAGGTGATGGAAACGGCGCTGGGCGGGCGTCGCGGCGCCAAGGTCCACCCCGCGACTCGCGCGTTCCAGGGCCTGCGGATCGCCGTCAACGAGGAGCTCTCGGAGCTGGAGGCAGGGCTGGCGGCCGCGGAGCGCGCCCTGAAGCCGGATGGGCGGCTCTGCGTCGTCACGTTCCACTCGCTGGAAGACAGAATCGTGAAGACCTTCCTCGCCGTCCGCGCGGGGCGGACGCCCGCCGGCTCGCGGCACGCGCCGCCGAAGCCGGCGCAGGCCCAACCGAGCTTCCGGCTGCTGTGGGGCGGCGCCCGGACGCCATCGGCGGCGGAGCTCTCGTCCAATCCGCGCGCCCGCTCAGCGAAGCTTCGCGCCGCCGTGCGTACGGCCGCGCCGGTCTGGAGGGAGGCGGCATGAGCCTGCTGACGCGCAGGGTCCGGGGCTTCCGGCTGTTCGACCTGGTCGCGCTGGGCGTGCTCGTGCTGCTGATCGTCGGCGTCTATCTCGCCAAGACCATCGCCGGGCGCGAGCGCGCCGAGATCGCCGCCGCCGACCGACAGATCGACGGCGAGAAGCAGCGCATCCGCCTGCTGCAGGCGGAGGTGTCGCACCTCGAGGAGCCCGCCCGCATCGAGCGCCTCTCCGAGACCTACCTCGGGCTCGCCCCCGTGCCGATCAAGCATGAGGCGACGCCGGACGCGCTGCCGGCGATCGCGCTCGATCCCTCGCCGCCGAGCCCCCGACCTGCGGAGCCCGCGCGATGAGCCTCGGACAACAGGCCTTCGGCGGCTCGTCCGCGTCGCGTTGGCTGACCCGCCGGCTGTGGGGCCTTGAGCACGCCTTCGAGCGCGCCCGCGCCTCCGGCAAGCCCGAGGACGACACCCGCATCCGCATCTTCCTGGTGCTGGTCTTGTTTGCGCTCTGCTTCATCGCGCTCGCCTTCGGGGCGACCCGGGCCGCGCTGTTCTCCGGGGTCGGCAAGAGCGATCCGCTGGCCGCCGCGGCGGGCGATGCGCGCGCCGACCTCGTGGACCGCAACGGGCGGCTGCTGGCGGTCGATCTGCTGCACTACGGCCTCTACGTCGACCCCCGCGAAATCTGGGACCTCGGCGAGACGCGCCGCGCCCTGTCGGCCGCTCTGCCGGACCTGCCGCCCGAGCGGCTGGAGCGGGCGCTCAGGGCCAACCGCCGCACCTTCCTGGTGGGGGGGCTCACGCCGGACGTGCGCGGCAAGATCAACGACCTGGGCCTGCCCGGCGTCTCCTTCGAGCCGGAGCAGAAGCGGGTCTACCCGCTGGGCGAGACCGCGGCGCATCTGATCGGCTTCACCGATTCCGGCGGCGAGGGGCTGGCGGGCGCCGAGCTCGCGCTGAACGAGGACATCCGCACCGCGGCAGCTGGCGGCGCGACGGTCCCGCTCTCCATCGACCTGCGCATCCAGGCGGCGCTGGAGGACGAGTTGGCCAAGGCCGCTGCGGTCTATCAGCCGCACGGCGCCGTCGGTCTGGTCACCAACGTCCACACCGGCGAGATTCTCGCGCTGGCCAGCTGGAAGACGTTCGATCCGAACCGGGCGGGCGAGGCCTCGCCCGACGCCCGCCTCAATCGGGCGGCCTCCTCGGTGTTCGAGATGGGTTCAGTGTTCAAGGCCTTCACGATGGCCATTGGCCTCGACGCCGGGGTGGCCACGCCGCAGTCCACGTTCGACGCCACCCAGCCTCTGCACATCGGCTACCGGACCATCACGGACTACCATGCGACGCACAAGATCCTGACGATGGTGGAGGTCTTCCAGCACTCCTCCAACATCGGCACCGCCAAGCTCGCCATGGCGGTCGGCCCGGATCGCATGAGCCGCTACTTCGAGGCGCTGGGGCTGACGCGGCCCGCGAAGGTGGAGCTCTTGGAGTCCGCCCGCCCGCTGACCCCCAAGAAATGGGACGAGGACGCCATCGCCTCGACCTCGTTCGGCCACGGCATCGACGTCTCGCCGCTAGCGCTCGCCCGCGCCTATGGCGCCCTGCTGAACGGCGGATACCTGCTGCCGCTCACCATCAGGAAGCTGGAACCCGGGACCCGCGTCACAGGTCCCAGAATCCTCTCGGACAAGACGAGCCTGGAGGTCCTGCAGCTGATGCGCGCCAACGTCACCGGCGGCTCGGGCAAGTCGGCGGAGGTGCCGGGACTCAACGTCGGCGGCAAGACCGGCACCGGCGAGAAGTACGATCCCGATCTTCGCAGATACAGCCACACCAAGCAGGTCTCGTCGTTCGCCGCCGCCTTTCCGACGGACGGGCCGACGAGCGCGCCCCGCTATTTCGTGTTCATCCTGCTCGACGAGCCGCACGCCGATCAGACGGGGGCCGATCCCACGGGCGGCATCGTGGCGGCGCCGGCGGTGGGCCACGTGATCGAGCGCATCGCGCCATTCCTCGGCGTGCGCCGGCGCGCCGAGCTGATCCCCTTCGAGCCGGGCCCCCCGGCCGCCGAAGAAGTCGGAGAGGAGCAGTGAGCCGCGCCGCGAAGAGATTGTCCGACCTCGTCCGGCGGGCGGTCGCCCCCGACCCGCAGATCGTCGGCGTGACCGCTGACAGCCGCAAGGTGAAGCCGGGGTTCCTGTTCGCCGCCTTGCCCGGAACCCAGATCGACGGCCGCGCCTTCGCAGCGAAAGCGGCTGAGCAGGGGGCCGCCGCGATCCTGGCCGGCGGCGATGTCGAGGACGTTTCCGTGCCGGTGGTCGTCAGCCCCGACCCGCGCCGGGCCTACGCGCTGGCGGCGGCCAACTTCTGGGACGCGCAGCCCGCGACCTGCGTCGCCGTCACCGGCACCAACGGCAAGACCTCGGTCGCCAACTTCTGCCGCCAGATCTTCGCCCGCGGCGGCTTCAGCGCCGCCAGCATGGGCACTCTGGGCCTCACCGTGACGCGCTCGGACGGGACCAGCGAGCAGCTCACGCCGGCCGGGCTCACCACCCCCGACGCCGGCGACGTCGCCGAGCTCCTGGCCCGCATCACGGCGATGGGCGTCAGCCACTTCGCCATGGAGGCTTCCTCGCACGGCGTCGACCAGCGCCGGCTGGATGGCGTCAAGCTGAGGGCCGCGGCCTTCCTCAACCTCACCCAGGACCACCTCGACTACCACGGCACGATGCAGGCCTATCAGGCCGCGAAGCTGCGGCTGTTCGAGACCCTGCTGCCGCGCGGCGGAACCGCGGTGCTGAACGCTGATTCCGACGCCTTCCCGGCGTTTGCGGCCGCCGCGGTCTGCGCCGGCCAAAGCGTCGTCTCGGTGGGAGAGAACGGGCAGGGCATCCGGCTGATGGAGCGCAGCCTTCTGCCCGACGGCCAGCGGCTGAAGCTCGATCTGCATGGGCTGGCGTGCACGGTGAAACTGCCTCTCGCCGGCGCCTTCCAGGCCTCGAACGCCCTGGTGGCCGCCGGCCTCTGCCTGGCCGCCGGCGTGGCGGTCGAAAACGTTCTGGCCGGGCTGGAGGCGCTGGAGGGCGCGGCGGGGCGGCTGCAGCGCATCGGCGCGGGCCGCCACGGCGGCGAGGCCTATGTGGACTACGCCCACACGCCTGACGGCCTGGAGACCGTGCTCGCGGCGCTTCGGCCGCATGTGCGCGGCAAGCTGATCGTGGTGTTCGGGGCCGGCGGCGACCGCGATCGCGGCAAGCGGCCGATGATGGGTGAGATCGCCTCGCGCCTCGCCGACATCGCTATCGTCACCGACGACAATCCCCGCAACGAGGATCCGGCTGCGATCCGCGCCGAGGTGCTGGCCGGCGGCAAAGCCGCCAAGGAGATCGGCGATCGGCGCGAGGCGATCCGCACGGGCGCTGCGCTGCTGAGGGACGGCGACATCCTGGTGGTCGCCGGCAAGGGCCACGAGCAGGGCCAGAAGGTGGGCGACGTCGTCCATCCGTTCGACGACGTGGTCGAGACCCGCGCCGCCCTGGAGCTGGTCCATGGCTGAGCCGCTGTGGACGTCGGAGGAGATCGCGGCGGCGACCGGCGGCAAGCTGGCCGGCAAGCCGTTCGCTGCGAGCGGCGTCTCCATCGACACCCGCACGCTGGCGCCCGGCGACCTGTTCGTGGCGCTGGGCGGGATCCGCGACGGCCATGAATTCGTCCAGGCGGCCTTCGAGAAGGGCGCGGCGGGCGCGCTCGCCTCGCGCCAGGTGTTCGGCCCCGCGGTCATGGTGGACGACACTCTCGCCGCCCTGGAGAAGCTCGGCGCGGCCGCCCGCGATCGCGCGCGCCAGGCGCGGCGCGGCGCCGTCACCGGCTCGGTGGGCAAGACCTCGGTCACCCAGGCGATCGCCGCGGGGCTGAAGCTCGCCGGCCGCTGGCACTCATCGGTGAAGAGCTACAACAACCACATTGGCGTGCCGCTCACGCTCGCCAGGATGCCGCGCGACACGGAGCGGGCGGTGTTCGAGATCGGCATGAACCACGCCGACGAGATCCGGCCGCTCGCGCGCATGGTCCGGCCGCACGCTGTCGTGGTGACGACCGTCGGGCCGGTGCACACCGAGAATTTCGCCGATGGCGAGACCGGCGTCGCGCGCGCCAAGGCCGAGATCTTCGAGGGAATCGAGCCAGGCGGGATCGCCGTGCTCAATGCCGAGAACCGCTGGTTCGATCTTCTGAAAGGCGAGGCCGAGCGGTTCGGCGCCGAAGTGCGCACCTTCGGCCAGCGGGAGGACTGCGACGCCCGCCTGATCGACTTCCAGCCGGCGGAAGGTCACGCGGCCGTCCAGGCCCACTTGCACGGCAGGGCCCTCGACTTCCCGATCCTGCAGACCGGCCACCACTGGGGCCTCAACGCCATGGCCGTGCTGCTGATGCTGGAGGCGTTGGGGGTCGATCTGGAGGACAGCCTGGCCGCGCTCGGCTCGTTCGAACCGCTGGAGGGCCGCGGCGCTGAGACCACCGTCCGGGCGGGCGGCGGCGCCTTCACGCTGATCGACGAGAGCTACAACGCCAACCCGATCTCCATGGCCTCGGCGATCGCCACGCTTGGCGCGCGGCCGAGCGCAGGGCGGCGGATCGTCGCGCTCACGGATATGCTGGAGTTGGGCGCCGAAGGACCCCGCTTCCACGCCGCCCTCGCCGAGCCTCTGCAGGCCGCCGGGATCGATCTGGTGTTCTGCGCCGGGCCGCTCATGAAGTCCCTCTACGACGCGCTTCCGTCGACTCGGCGAGGCGCGTACGCCGAAACGGCGGCGGAGCTGGCGCCGCAGGTCGCCCGGGCCGCAGAGCCCGGCGACGTTGTGATGGTCAAGGGCTCGAACGGATCCAAGGCGGGGCTGATCGCCCGGGCCGTGGCCGCCCGCAGCTCGGGGGAGGGCGGCTGATGTTCTACTGGCTCTATCAGCACGTCGGCGCGTTCGGCCACACCACGGCGTTCCGCCTGCTCCGCTACGAGACCTTCCGTACCTTCCTTGCCCTGCTCACGGCGCTGGTGGTCGTGGTCGCCATGGGCTCACGGTTCATCCGCTGGATGCAGGCCAAGCAGGGCCGGGGACAACCGATCCGCCAGGAAGGCATCGAGCGCCATATCGTCGAGAAGGCGGGCACGCCCACCATGGGCGGGCTGATGATCCTGGCGGGCCTGCTGGTCGGAACCCTGCTCTGGAGCGACCTTTCCAACGTCTATGTCTGGGCCGTGGTGCTGGTCACCGCCGGCTACGGCGTGCTGGGCTTCCTCGACGACTACGCCAAGGTCACCCGGCAAAGCACGGAAGGGGTCTCCGGCCGCCTGCGCCTGCTGCTGGAGGCCCTGGTCGCCGGGGTCGCCGTGCTGCTGATGATCGAGCTGGGCCAGCCGTCGCCGGAGCCCGGTTCGGCGCATCTCGCCACCTCGCTCGCGTTCCCGGTGTTCAAGGAGGCGCTCCTGAACCTCGGCTGGTTCTACCTGGCCTTCGGGGCGTTCGTGATCGTGGGCGGGGCCAATGCGGTGAACTTCACCGACGGCCTCGACGGCCTGGCGACGGTGCCCGTGATGATCGCCGCCGCGGCGTTCGGCTTCATCGCCTATCTCGTCGGCAACTTCGTGTTCGCCAACTACCTGCAACTCCATTTCGTGCCCGGCGTGGGCGAGCTCTCGGTGTTCTGCGGGGCGATCATCGGAGCCGGGTTGGGCTTCCTCTGGTACAACGCCCCGCCCGCGCGGATCTTCATGGGCGACACCGGCTCCCTGTCGCTCGGAGGGGCCCTGGGCGCGGTGGCGGCGGCCACCAAGCACGAGATCGTGCTGGCCATCGTGGGCGGGTTGTTCGTGGCTGAGACGCTCTCGGTCGTGATCCAGGTCGCCTCGTTCAAGATGACCGGCCGGCGAGTGTTCCGCATGGCGCCGGTGCACCACCACTTCGAGCGCCTCGGCTGGTCGGAATCGACCATCGTGATCCGCTTCTGGATCGTCGCGGTGATGCTGGCCCTCGTGGGCCTCGCCACCCTGAAGCTGAGATAGGAGGGGTCGCGCACGCCATGATCCCGGTCCGCGGCTTCGAGGGAACGACGGTCGCCGTTTTCGGCCTGGCCCGCACGGGCCTCGCGGCGGCGCGCGCGCTGATCGCCGGGCGGGCGAAGGTGGCGCTGTGGGACGAGAACCCGGCCGCCCGCGCCGCCGCCGAGGCCGAGGGCCTGTCGCTGGTCGATCTCGCCAACGCCGATTGGAGCGACTTCGCGGCCATCATGCTTTCCCCGGGCGTGCCGCTCACCCACCCCGCGCCGCACTGGACGGTGGAGAAAGCCCGCGCCGAGGGCGTCGAGATCGTGGGCGACATCGAGCTCTTCGCCCGGACCGTCAACGCCGCGCCGGAGCACAAGCGGCCGAAGATCGTCGCCATCACCGGCACCAACGGCAAGTCGACCACCACGGCCCTGATCGGCCATCTTTGCGCCGAGGCGGGCCGCGACGTGCGCATCGGCGGCAATATCGGCTATGGCGTGCTCGGCCTCGAGGACATGCACGGCGGCGCCGTCTACGTCCTCGAGCTATCGTCCTACCAGCTCGACCTGACCTCCAGCCTGCGTTCCGACGTGGCGGTGCTGCTCAACATCTCGCCCGACCACCTCGAGCGGCATGGCGGCATGGAGGGCTATGTCGCCGCCAAGCGCCGCATCCTGCTGAACCAGGGCAAGGGCGACACCGCGGTGATCGGCGTGGACGATCCCTGGGGCCAGCAGATCTGCACCGAGATCACGGCCGCCAATCGGCGAACCATCGTGCCGATCTCGGCCTCGAAGGCGATGAGCCGCGGGGTCTATGCGCTGGACGGGCTGCTCTACGACGCCACCGGCGAGCGCGCCGCCGAGGTGGCGGACCTGAAGCGCGCCCGCTCACTCCCCGGCCGGCACAACTGGCAGAACGCGGCCGCGGCCTACGCGGCGGCCAAGGGCCTCGGCATCGACGCGGCGGAGGCCGCCGCGCATCTGATGACCTTCCCCGGGCTCGCCCACCGCATGGAGACGGTCGGCATGCTGGGCCGGGTCCGCTTCGTCAACGACAGCAAGGCGACCAACGCCGATGCTGCGCGCCAGGCGCTGTCGAGCTATCCGAAGGTCTACTGGATCGCGGGCGGCCAGCCGAAGGCGGGCGGCATCGACAGCCTCTCCGACCTGTTCGGCCGCATCTCGAAGGCCTACCTCGTGGGAGAGGCCGCGCCGACATTCGCCGAGGTGCTGAAAGGCAAGGCGCCGGCCGTGGTCTCCGGCACGATCGAGCAGGCGACCGCCCAGGCCTACGCCGACGCGGCCGCCTCCGGCCAGGACGCCATCGTGCTGCTCTCGCCCGCCTGCGCCTCCTTCGATCAGTTCGCCGATTTCGAGGAACGCGGGGAGGCCTTCCGCGCCGCCGTCCAGCGCCTGGCCAACACCCAGAGAGGCGCGGCTTGACGCCCGCGTCGCAGGCCCACGCCTTTCCGCGCTCGGACCGTTCCGCGCTGGGAGTCTGGTGGTGGACGGTGGACCGCTGGATGCTCGGCGTGATCGCGATCCTGATCGGCGCCGGCGTGGTGCTGGCCTTCGCCGCAAGTCCCGCCGCGGCCGCGCGGATGAACGTCGGCGATCCCTTCCATTTCGCGGTCCGTCAGTGCGTCTTCGCGGCCGGGGCGGCGATCATCCTCGCCTCGACCTCCATGCTCGACGTGAAGGGCGTCCGGCGGGCGGCCTTCTTCGTCTGGGTGGCCGCCATCGCGGTGATGGTCGCCCTGCCGTTTCTCGGCCACAACGCCAAGGGCGCGACGCGCTGGCTGGAGTTCGGCGGCTTCTCGCTGCAGCCCTCGGAGTTCATGAAGCCGGCGCTGATGATCCTGGTGGCCTGGATGTTCTCCGAAGGCCAGAAGGGCGCGGGCGTGCCCGGGGTCTCGATCGCCTTCGGCCTCTACGTCGTCTCCATCGGCCTCCTATTGATCCAGCCCGATGTCGGCCAGACGGTGCTGATCACGATCGCCTTCGGCGCCGCCTTCTGGATGGCCGGCGTGCCGCTCTCCTGGGTGATGCTCTTGGGCGGCATGGCGGTCGCGGGGCTGTCGTCGACCTACTTCCTGCTGCCGCACGTCCACGCCCGCGTCGACAAGTTCATCTCCCCCGACACCGCCGACACCCATCAGGTGGACGCCGCGGCCATGGCCCAGGCGGCGGGCGGCCTGTTCGGCCGCGGCCCCGGCGAGGGGATCATGAAGCGCCACGTGCCCGACCTGCACACCGACTTCATCTACTCCGTGGGCGCGGAGGAGTACGGCCTGGTCTTCTCGCTGATCCTGATCACCCTGTTCGCCTTCGTGGTGATCCGCGGCCTCTACCGCTCGCTCAAGCTCTCCGATCCGTTCGAGCAGGTGGCCGCAGCCGGACTTTTCGTGCTGGTCGGCCAACAGACCATCATCAACGTGGCGGTGAACCTCGACATGATCCCGACCAAAGGCATGACGCTGCCCTTCATCTCCTACGGCGGCTCCTCGATGCTGGCCATGGGCCTGACGCTCGGCATGGCGCTCGCGCTCACGCGCCGCCGGCCCGGCGCCTACGGGCCCGCGGAAGGCCTCGCCAAGGCCGGCGCGTTCGCCTAAAGCGGCTCGGGTCATGCGTAAGGTCGCCGTCGTCGCCGCCGGGGGCACAGGAGGGCACCTGTTCCCCGCCCAGGCCCTCGCCGAGGCCCTGATCGCCCGCGGCTGGAGCATCGTGCTGGCCTCCGACGAGCGCGTGGCGGGGCTGACGTCCGACTTCCCGGCCGAGCGGCGCATCGGGCTCTCGGCCGGCACCTACAAGCCCGGCGATCCGATCGGCATGGCGCGCGCGGGCTTCGCGGTCTTCCGCGGGGCGATGCAGGCGCGCCGCGCCTTCCGCGAGATCGGCCCGAACGTGGTGGTGGGCTTCGGCGGCTACCCATCCGCGCCGGCCCTAATCGCCGCGATCCTCGACAGGCGGCCGACCGTCATCCACGAGCAGAACGCGGTGATGGGTCGCGCCAACCGCCGGCTCGCGCCGCACGTCACCACCGTCGCCTGCGCATTCCCGACCCTGACCAAGGCCCCGGCGCAGGTCGCCGGCCGGGCCGTGGTCGTGGGCAATCCCGTGCGGCCGCCGATCCGGGCGCTGGCCAAGCATCCCTACACCCCGCCCGAGCCGGACGGTCCGGCCCGCGTGCTGGTCACCGGCGGCAGCCAGGGCGCGCGGCTCCTCTCCGAGCTCGTGCCCGAAGCTGTCGCCGCCCTGCCGGAAAGCCTCAAGCGGCGACTGGTCATCCAGCAGCAGACGCGGCCGGAGTCCATGGATACCGCCCGGCGGACGTACCGCAACGCCATGATCGACGCCGAGGTCGCGCCGTTCTTCCGCGATATCGCCAGCCGCCTGCGCGACGCCCACCTGGTGATCGGTCGCTCGGGCGCGGGCTCGGTCTGCGAGTTTGCGGTGGCCGGCAAGCCCTCGATCCTGGTGCCGCTCGCCATCGCCATCGACGACGACCAGGGCCAGAACGCGCGCTTGTTGGCCGACGCCGGCGCCGCCGAGGTCGCGCGCGAGCACCAGCTGACGGTGGAATCCCTGTCCGGGGCCATGGCGAAGCTGCTCAACAATCCGAAGCGTCTCGCCCGCATGTCGGCCGCCGCGCGTTCGGTGGCCATTCCCGACGCGGCCGAGCGCCTGGCCGACGTGGTCGAGGAGACCGCCCACGGCCGCGCGGTGGTGGCGGAGCGCAGCTGAGCTCGGCTATGAGTGGCCCCGTCGGAAGCGGGGGGCGTGCGATGCTGAAGTGGATGGCGGTCCTGGTCGGCCTCGCGGTCGCAGCGCCCGCCGCTGCAGCGCCCGCCGCCGCGGCTCCTGTCGCCTGGGTGGAGTTGACGCCGCAGGGCGCCGAGGCTCGCGCCATCGTCGACGGCGCAGGCTGCCCGACGCTGCGCGCCGACGGCAAGGCGATCGCGATGCGGACCCGGGCGGCTCCCGGCGAAGCCTTCCCGAACCGGGTCTGCGCCGCGCGTCTGCCGAGGCGCGCCCGACGCCTCGTCGTGGCCGGATCGGCGCTTCGCGCGCCCATCGCCCGGCCAAACCGGCTGGTGATCTTCGGCGACAGCGGCTGCCGGATCGTCAAGGGCCTGGTCCAGAACTGCAATGATCCGGTCGCCGGCTGGCCGTTCGCCCAGGTTGCGCGGCTGGCGGCGGCCCAGCATCCCGACCTGGTGATCCACCTGGGCGACTACTACTACCGCGAAGCGCCGTGCCCGCCGGCCACCGAGGCCTGCGCCGGCAGCCCCTACGGCGACCGCTGGGCCACCTGGAAGGCCGAGCTGTTCGATCCCGCCCGGCCGCTGCTGGCGGCCGCGCCGTGGGTCTTCGTGCGCGGCAACCACGAGGATTGCGCCCGCGGCGGCGCCGGCTGGTTCCGGCTCGTCGATCCCCTGCC
Source organism: Phenylobacterium sp. (assembly GCF_025934275.1). GTDB lineage: Bacteria > Pseudomonadota > Alphaproteobacteria > Caulobacterales > Caulobacteraceae > Phenylobacterium. Next base: position 39,950 of record NZ_JAICYI010000010.1, on the reverse strand, counting down.
GCCGCTGATCAAGGGCACGGCCTGCGCGACGTCCGAGGAGACCTGGTTCGCGCCGATCGGCGGCATCCGGCTGGCGATCTTCGATGACGCCGAGGCCGACGACAACAAGTCCGATCCCGGGGCTGAAGCCTCGGCGAGCAAGGGCATCCTGCCGGTGCTCGACAGCCGCGAGCCCACCACCTGGCTGGTCACGCACCGGCCGCTCTGGGCGCTGTCGCACAAGGGCCTGTCGATCGGCGGCGACTGGGGCAATGTCAATGTGCGAGAGGCGGTGAAGGCTTGGTTCGCCACGCCGGGCGTCGACGTCTCCTGGAGCCACGTCTCGCTGATGCTCGCCGGGCACGTGCACAACTTCACCAGCCTCGACTTCGCCGGCGCCCGGCCGCCGGAGCTGATCGTCGGCACCGGCGGCGACGTCCAGGATCCGCGCGACCCGCATCGTCCGTTGCAGCTCTCGCTGCCCGTCGACGGCGTGACGGCGAACGCCATCACCACCGGCGAGTTCGGCTATTTCGTCTTCGACCGGATCGGGGCCGACTGGGTGGGCGCGTTCCACGACCTCGATGACCAGGTCACGATCCGCTGCCGCCTCCACGCGGCCAGGCTCGCCTGCGTCCCCGTGGCGCCCAAAAGCTAGAGTGAATTCGGAACGCGCTTGCGCTAGCACCTGTGCATGACGCGCCGCCCCGTGCCCTTCGAGATCGGCCCCGTGCACTTCATCGGCATCGGCGGCATCGGCATGAGCGGCATCGCCGAGATCATGCTGCGGATCGGCTACCAGGTGCAGGGCTCCGACGCCAGGGCCTCGGCCAACACCGAGCGGCTGGCGAAGCTCGGGGCCAAGATCTCCATCGGCCATGACGCCGCCCACGTGGAGGGCGCCTACGCCGTCGTCTATTCGACGGCTGTCAAGGCCGACAACCCGGAGCTGGCGGAGGCCCGCGCACGCCGCATCCCGCTGGTTCGCCGGGCGGAGATGCTGGCCGAGCTGATGCGCCTGCAATTCTCGATCGCGGTCGGCGGCACCCATGGCAAGACCACCACCACATCGATGATCGCGGCCCTGCTCGACGCCGGCGGCCTGGATCCCACCGTGGTCAACGGCGGCATCATCAACGCCTACGGCGCGAACGCCAAGGTGGGCGAGGGCGACTGGATCGTCGTCGAGGCCGACGAGAGCGACGGCACGTTCCTGAAGCTGCGCTCGACCGTGGCGGTGGTCACCAACATCGATCCCGAGCACCTCGACCACTACGGCGACTTCGAGGCTGTGAAGAAGGCGTTCCGCGACTTCGTGGAGAACATACCGTTCTACGGCTTCGCGGCCGTCTGCACGGATCACCCCGAGGTGCAGGCCATGGCCGCCCGGGTGGAGAACCGCCGGCTGGTCACCTACGGCGTCAACCCGCAGGCCGAGGTGCGTGCCGAAAAGGTGGCGATGGGCCCCGAAGGCGCCCGGTTCGATGCGGTCATCGCGCCGCACGAGGACGGCGCCGTCCGGATCGAGGACCTGCACCTGCCGATGGCGGGCCACCACAACGTGCTCAATGCGCTCGCCGCGATCGCCGTCGCCCGCGAGCTCGGCGTCGGGGCCGAGGCCATCCGCGCCGGCCTGGCGGGGTTTGAAGGGGTCAAGCGCCGCTTCACCACCACCGGAGTCGCCGATGGCGTCCGCATCGTCGACGACTACGGCCACCATCCGGTGGAGATCGCCTCGGTGCTGCGGGCCGCCCGCGCGGTCACCAACGGCCGCGTGATCGCGGTGGTCCAGCCGCACCGCTTCACGCGCCTGCGCGATCTGTTCGACGATTTCTGCCATGGCTTCAACGACGCCGACGTCGTCATCGTGGCCGATGTCTACGCGGCCGGCGAAGCGCCGATCCCGGGGATCGACCGCGACGCGCTGGTCGATGGCCTGCGCCGCTACGGCCACCGTCACGCGATCGCGCTGGAGAGCCCCAGCGAGCTGCCGCGGCTGATCCGCGAGGAAGCCCGCGCCGGCGACGTGGTGGTCTGCCTGGGCGCCGGCGACATCACCGGCTGGGCCAATGCGTTGCCCGACCAGCTGCAGGCGCTGGGCAAGGCGGCCGAATGAGCCGGCGCAGATGAGCTGGAAGGAAAGCCTGCCCGCCGCCCGCGGCAAGCTCCTGCGGGACGAGCCGCTCGGGCCGTTCACCTGGTTCCGGGTCGGCGGTCCCGCCGAGGTGCTGTTCCTGCCGGAGGACGAAGCGGATCTCGCGCAGTTCCTGAGGGCCCTGGATGAGGCGGTCCCGGTCACCGTGCTGGGCGTCGGCTCCAACACCCTGGTCCGCGACGGCGGCGTCGAGGGCGTGGTCGTGCGCCTGGGCCGTGGCTTCGGGCGCGTGGAGGCCCGCGAGGGGGCCCAGATCTACGCCGGCGCGGCCGTGCTTGACGCGACGCTGGCGCGCGAGGCGGCCAAGGCCGGGATCGCGGGGCTGGAGTTCTACCGCGGCGTGCCGGGCTCGGTCGGCGGCGCCTGCGTGATGAACGCCGGCTGTTACGGCGCCGAGACCAAGGACGTGCTCGTCGAGGCCTATGCGGTGACCCGATCCGGCGGGAGAGTGAAGCTCTCCAACCGCGACATGGCGTTCGGCTACCGCAGGTCCGCGCGCGCGGCGGAAGAGCCGCTGATCTTCACCGGCGCCCTGTTCCGGGGTCGCGCGGACGGCCCCGCCGCCATCGAGGCGCGCATGAACGAGATCACCGAGCGGCGCGAGGCGACCCAGCCGATCCGCGAGAAGACCGGCGGCTCGACCTTCAAGAATCCGCCTGGCCATTCGTCATGGGCGCTGGTGGATGAGGCGGGCTGGCGCGGAAAGCCGTTCGGCGGGGCGATGTTCTCGCCGCTGCACGCCAACTTCCTGATCAACACCGGCGAAGCCACCGCCGCCGACCTCGAGGGCCTGGGCGAAGCGGTGCGCGCCGACGTGAAGTCGAAGTTCGGCGTCGAACTCGAATGGGAGATCAAGCGGATCGGCCGTCCCGCATGACGGCGGCGGCGCTGGTTCTCGTGCGCCACGCCGCCCCGCAGCAACGCGCCGATGTCCCGCCGCAGCTCTGGCGTCTCTCGGACGCTGGCCGCGAGGCCGCCGCGGCGCTGGCCGGCCGCCTGCGGGAGATCGCCCCCACATCGGTCTGCGCCAGCTCCGAGCCGAAGGCGATCGAGACCGCCGAAGCCATCGGCCATCGCTTTCGGCTGTCCGTCGAAGTCGATGCGGCGTTCGACGAGCACCGGCGCGAGGCGTGGCCCTACGAGCCGGATCCGAACGCCGTGCGGACGCGCGTGCTGCGGACGCTCCGCGATCCGGAGCTGAGCGTAGACGGCGCCGAGACCGGGGCCGCGGCGGCGCTGCGGTTTGCGGCCGGGCTGGCGCGCCATCCTGAGCGGCCGCTGGTCGTGGTGAGCCACGGCACGGTGCTCAGCCTATGGCTCGCCCACCGGCTGGGCCTGGACGCCGCCGATCTCTGGTCGAGCCTTCGGCTGCCCGAGGCGTTCCTGCTCTCGCGCGATGGCGGCCTGATCGGGCGTATCGCTTAGATGGCGTGCGTCGCCTGCGGCGCTTGACCGCGCGCCCGCGCTCCGTCACCGCGAGACCTTCAGCAATCGGACCCGAGTCGTCCCATGGCAGGCCCCCTCTCCGGACACCACGTCGCCGTCCTCCTGGGCGGGCTCTCCTCGGAGCGGGAGGTGAGCCTGGTCTCGGGCCGCGAGTGCGCCGCGGCGCTGGAGCGGCTGGGCGCGAAGGTCTCCCGGGTGGACGCCGGCCGCGACCTCGCCCAGGTGCTCGCGAAGCTGAAGCCCGGCGTGTGCTTCAATGCGCTGCACGGCGCCTGGGGCGAGGACGGCTGCGTGCAGGGTGTGCTGGAAACCCTGGCGATCCCCTACACCCACTGCGGGGTGCTGGCCTCGGCGCTGGCGATGGACAAGGCCAAGTCCAAGGCGGTGATGGCGGCGGCGGGCGTGGCGGTGCCGGGCGGCGGCCTGTTCGAGCGCCACGCGGCGGCCCGCGCCCACGTCATGGAGCCGCCCTATGTGGTCAAGCCGAACGCCGAGGGCTCCTCGGTGGGGGTGTTCGTCGTGCCGAAGGGCGCAAATGCCCCGCCGCAGGAGATCGCGGCAGCCTCCTGGAGCTTCGGCGAGGAGGTGATGATCGAGCCCTATGTGGCCGGCAAGGAGCTTGCCGTCGGGGTCATGGACGGCAAGGCGATGACGGTTACGGAGATCGTCCCGCGCGCCGGATTTTATGACTACGAAGCCAAGTACGGGGAGGGCGGCTCGCGCCACATCGTACCCGCCACGGTTCCGCCGCATGCCTTTGAAAAGGCGATGAGAATGGCCGAGCGGGCGCACGCCGCCCTGGGTTGCCGCGGGGTCACGCGCTCGGACCTCCGTTATGACGACGTTAACGACATTCTGGTCCTCCTTGAGGTGAACACGCAGCCCGGCATGACGCCCACTTCGCTCGTCCCCGAGCAGGCGGCGACACTGGGCGTGAACTTCGATCGGCTGGTGCTGTGGATCACGGAGGACGCCTATGCCCGCGGCGGTGCGGGGGGGACCGCGAGTTGAGGCGAAACCTCGGGCCAAGGCGCCCCTGAAATTCGCCGGCCGCAGCCGCGGCAAAGCCTCCCGCGCGGGCGCGCGCACGCCCCGCGGAGGCCACGGGCCTTCTCCCAAGCTCATCGCCGCCGGAACCGCCGCAGTGCTGGCGCTTGCGCTCGGCGTCGTGCTGGCGACCGGCCATCGGGCCGAACGCCTCTCGGTCGCCGGCCGCCAGGCCCTGGACGGCCGGTTCGCCGCGGCGGGCTTCCGCCTGCGCGCCGTGCGCATCGAGGGCGCCTCGCCCGCCGCCACCGCGGACATTGTCAAGGTCGCCGGCCTCTACAAGGACGAACCGCTGCTCGGCCTCGATCTCGACAGGCTCAAGCAGAAGGTCGAGACGGTCGGCTGGGTGAAGCAGGCGCGGGTGGTCCGGCTGCTGCCCGACACCCTGGTGATCTCGGTCGTGCAACGCCGGCAGCTCGCCGTCTGGCAGCATGACGGCAAGACGCTGGTGATCGATGATCACGGCCAGCCTATCCTCGAGGCCGATCCCGCCAGCTTCGCCAGCCTGCCGCTGGTCGTCGGCTATGGCGCAGCCCAAGCCGCGCCGCAGATCCTGCCGATGCTCGCCCAGAGGCCGCGGCTGATGGCGCGCGTGGACGCGCTGGTGCGCGTCGATGACCGGCGTTGGGACCTGCGGCTGAAGGACGGCGCGCTCATCCAGCTGCCGGCCGTGGGCCAGGAGGACGCGCTCATGCAGCTCGAGCAGCTGGAGGATCGCTCGCGGGTGCTCGAGCTCGGTTTCGAGCGGATCGACCTGCGCAATCCGGATCTGGTGGCCGTGCGGCCGCGCGAGCCCGCTCCGCCCGGCCGCCCCGAGCCGGCCGGGGCCTGATCGCATTGAGGGACGTGTGACGAGAGAGATGGTGAAGCTGGCCAGTCGGTCCGAGTCCGGGAGAGACGCCCGCGAGGGGCTGAAGGCCGCGCTCGTGCGCCCCCCCGTGGTCGCCGCCGTCGACCTCGGCGCGTCCAAGGTCGCCTGCTTCATCATGAAGCCCGACGGCGTCCGCCGCGCCGACCGGACGCTCACCACCGCCGGCGTCGGCTACGTGCAGTCGCGCGGCGTGAAGGGCGGCGCGATCGTCAACCTCGACGAGGCGTCCGAGGCGATCGCCCAGGCGGTCGAGCGCGCCGAGACGGTGGCCGGCGTCTCCGTCCAGGGCGTCACGGTCGCCACCGCCGGCGGGCAGCTCACTTCCGCCCGGGTCGCGGGCCGCGTCTCCATCGGGGCCCGGCCGATCGGCGACAACGACCTGGTCCGCGCGATCCAGCACGCGCTCTCGCAGATCAAGCTGCCCGGCCGCCGCGCCGCGCACATCCTGCCGGTCGCCTGGTCGGTGGACGGCCAGGGCGGCGTACGCGATCCGCGCGCGATGTTCGGCCGCATCCTGGGCGTCGAGCTGCTCGTCGTTTCGGTCTCGGAGGCCGTGTTCCACACGCTCGGCGCCTGCATCGAGCGCGCCCACCTGCAGCTGGAAGGCGTCGTCGCGGCTCCGTTCGTCTCGGCGCTGGCCGCGCTCGAGGAAGACGAGATGGATCTGGGAAGCATCTGCATCGACATGGGGGGCGGCTCGACGTCGGCGGCGGTGTTCAACCAGGGCAGCCTGGTGCACGTCGAGACCGTGCCGGTGGGCGGCCACCACGTGACCCACGACATCGCCCGCGGGCTTTCCACCTCGGTCGCCGGCGCCGAGCGGATCAAGACCCTGCACGGTTCGGCGACCGCCTCGGCCAACGAGGACCGCGAGATGATCGAGGCCCCGCCGAGGGGCGATGATCCCGGCGCGGGCCCGGTGATCGCCCCGCGCTCGCTCCTGAAGGGGATCATCGCGCCGCGCGTCGAGGAGACGCTGGAGCTGCTGCGCGACCGGCTGAAGGCCTCGGGCGCGCCGATCGAGCCGGGCGCGGGCCTGGTGCTGACCGGCGGCGCCTCGCAGCTCGCCGGCGTCCGCGAGGTGGCGGTGCGCGTCTTCGACCGGCCGGTGCGCCTCGGCCGGCCCCGCCGGGTGCCGCATCTGGCCGACGCCGCGTCCGGGCCCGCCTTCACCGCGGCCGCTGGCCTGCTGCATCGCGCCGCCTTCGGTCCGCGCGAGGCGGTGTCCTCGAAGGCTTTGGCGTCCGCCAAGCTCAAGCGCGAGCCGCTCGATCCGCGCGCCAATCCCGTCGCCAAGGCCGCCGCCTGGCTCAGGGAGAACCTCTGAGACACGGCTTGGCGCCCGCACCCATGGTCCCCCGTTGGTGATCACGAATCTCGGCCCGCGCTTTCGCGGCCTCTAGAGTCCGCAGGTGTCGAGCGAGAGGCCGGCCGGCTCCGCTGGAGCCTCCAAGCGTCACAGGGGCGTCACGAACCGGTCCACCATGTAGGGCGACCGGTCCGACGGGTGGGGTCGCCCATTGATCGAGGCGCGTGAAGCCGAGCCGCAGGTAGATGCCGCCGATGTGCGGTTGGCAGTCGAGCTTCAGCGCGCGGCCAACCGATCGCGCATTCGCCCGCTCCCGAGCTCGGCCCTGCGGCAATCTATCAGCCGGAAAGGGCGCCTTCGCGCTTGCCGACCCGATTCGCGCTTCTCCTTGTGGAACAAGGGCTTTTTTGCCTTCCGGCCGACTGGCCGGAGCGCCGACTCAGGCTAAGGGCTTAACCCTCGATTAAGGATGTCGGTCGCCTAGTAAACCCATCCTTAAGGAGCTGGCGATTCGGCGCGCGGGCCGGCTCGCCGGGGCGGAAACGGCAGGACGGCAGGGGTTTCCATGACCATTTCACTCACAGCGCCACGTGCGACGGAATTGAAGCCCCGCATCGTGGTGTTCGGCGTCGGCGGCGCCGGCGGCAACGCGGTCAACAACATGATCGAGGCCGGCCTCGAAGGCGTGGAGTTCGTGGTCGCCAACACCGACGCCCAGCAGCTGCAGTTCGCCAGGACCGAGCGGCGCATCCAGCTGGGGGTCACGGTGACGCAGGGCCTGGGCGCCGGCGCCCATCCGGAAGTCGGCATGAGCGCGGCCGAGGAGAGCATTCCGGAGATCGGCGAGCACCTGGACGGCGCGCACATGATCTTCATCACGGCCGGAATGGGCGGCGGCACCGGCACCGGGGCGGCGCCGATCATCGCCAAGTGCGCCCGCGAGCGCGGCGTCCTGACGGTCGGGGTGGTCACCAAGCCCTTCCACTTCGAAGGTCGCCACCGGATGCGGCTGGCCGACGCCGGCATCAACGAGCTGCAGCGCTACGTCGACACCCTCATCGTCATCCCCAACCAGAACCTGTTCCGCGTGGCCAACGAGCGGACCACCTTCGCCGAGGCGTTCGGCATGGCCGATCAGGTGCTGCACTCCGGGGTGCGCTCGATCACCGACCTGATGGTGCTGCCCGGCCTGATCAACCTCGACTTCGCCGACGTCCGCACGGTAATGACCGAGATGGGCAAGGCGATGATGGGGACCGGCGAGTCGAGCGGCGACGACCGCGCGCTGATGGCCGCCCAGAACGCCATCCAGAACCCGCTGCTGGACGAGGTTTCCCTCAAGGGCGCGAAAGCCGTGCTGGTCAACGTCACCGGCGGCCTCGACATGACGCTGCTGGAGGTTGACGAGGCGGCCAACGCGATCTCCGAGCAGGTCGACCCGGAAGCCAACATCATCTTCGGCGCCGCCTTCGATCCGTCGCTCGACGGCATGATCCGCGTGTCGGTGGTCGCCACCGGCATGGACGGCGCCTCGATCGCCGCCATCGAGCCGAAGCCGCAGCGCCGCATCACCGCCCCGCCGCTGCTGGCCGCGGAGCCGGAAGCCCTGGAGACGCCTGAGCCGGCGGTGGCCTCGCCCCTGGAAGCCGCGCCGGAGCCTGCGGCCGAGCCGGCTCTCGCCGCCCTCGAGGAGGAGCAGCCGGATCTCTATGGGGCCGGGCAGCCTCTGGAGGGCGCGCCGGCCGAGCCCAAGATCACCGCCCCCGTCGCCCGCATCGTCGATCCCTCGGTGGCCGACGAGGAGGAGGCGGCGCTGGACGACGAGCCGCTGTTCGCCGAGCCGGCCTACGAGCCGCGCAAGCCGCGCGGCGGCTTCCTCAGCTTGTTCGGCGGGCGCCCGCGCTATGACGCGCCGCAGCCGGGGCCCGTGCCGCGCGCCATTTCAAGCCGCGGCGGCGCACTGCCGGCGGAAGCGCCCGAGGCCCAGCCGGACGCTGGCGAGGACCTGGAGATCCCCTCCTTCCTGCGGCGCCTAGCCAACTAGATTGCAAGTTTCGTTGGGGACCTGCGGGCGGGCGTCCTTCGGGGCGCCCGCCCAATGCTTTGGGCCCGACACAATCAGTTGCTATTGGTGATTAACCAGGAAGGTCCGGTTAACCCTTCCCCAAGCGAAACATTGCGAAACAGCAAGTGTTTTGCTGCTCCTGCGCAATCACCTTAGCAGGCAAGCGGGGACGTATCTCGGTCTTCAGTGGCCGGCAGACCAACTGGGAAGGTCCGACAGCGTGGCCGCAGAGGCGTTTCAGCATACGGTTCGGGCGCCTGCGTTGTTCGCGGGCATAGGCGTGCACACCGGCGTCTACACGCGCGTGGCGGTGCGGCCGGCCGGTCCCGACACGGGGATCGTCTTCGTCCGCACCGATGCGATTGGGACCGACAACCGCGTCCTCGTCGGGCCCGACACTGTCTGCAAGACCCAGCTCGGCACGGTGATCGGCAATCAGGCCGGCGTCACCGTCGCCACCATCGAGCACCTGATGTGCGCGCTGGTCATGCTGGGGATCGACAACGCCCTGGTCGAGCTCGACGGGCCGGAGATGCCGATCATGGACGGCTCGGCCCTGCCGTTCGTGCAGGTCCTCGACCGCGCCGGCCGGCGGATGCAGGACGCGCCCCGCCGCTATATCGAGATGCTCGGAACCGTCGAGGTCGTCGACGGCGACAAGCGCGCGGCGCTGAAACCTGCCGCCAGCTTCGAGGTGGCCTTCGAGATCCGCTTCCCGACCGCGGTGATCGGCCGCCAGTTCGTCGACATGGCGATGGACGAGCACGCCTTCCGCGCCGAGCTCGCCGATTGCCGGACGTTCGGCTTCCTGCACGAGGTGGAGGTGCTGCGCAGTCTGGGCCTGGCGCGCGGCGGCAGCCTGGAGAACGTCGTGGTGATCGAGGGCGACCGGATCCTGAACCCGGAGGGCCTGCGCCGCCCCGACGAGTTCGTGCGCCACAAGGCCCTGGATGCGATCGGCGACCTTTTCGTGCTCGGCGCGCCGATCATCGGCCGCTTCGAGGGCGAGCTCGCCGGCCATGCGATCAACAACCAGCTGGTCCGCGCGGTCGCCGCCGATGCCGACGCCTGGCGCTGGCGCACCCTGGTCGAGGACCTCGCCGAGGCGGTGTGACCTTCCCTGCCTCATGGGGAGGGACAGCTCGGAGCAGCCGAGCAGGTGGGGAATGCAGGTTCAAGCTCAGTGTCCGGTCGCGGGCCCCCCCTCCCGCCTGGCGCTGCACGCGAGCCACCCTCGCCATTAAGGGAGGGACCTGCGACCCCTGATCCGTTTGCTGCCATATTCGGATGCTGTAGAAGCGACTCCTCGCGTGGGGGCGCGCGCTCTATCCGTTGAGGTGAAGGTGCTCTTCGTTCGGAAATCGTGGGTCCGCCCGACGCTGATCGCCGTCTGTTGCGCGCTGGCCGTCGGAGGCTGCTCCACGCTTCGCCGCAAGCCCAAGCCCAAGCTCGCCTACGAGGAGCGGCCGGTGGAGCTGCTCTATTCCACGGGCGCCAACTACATGGACCGCCACCTCTGGAACCAGGCGGTGGACTACTTCCAGGAAGTGGAGCGCCAGCACCCCTATTCGGAGTGGGCCCGCCGATCGATCCTGATGCAGGCCTTCGCCCACTACGAGGCGAACAACTATGAAGAGGCGATCGCGGATTCCGACCGCTTCATCCAGCTCTATCCAGGCAACCCCGAGGCTGCCTATGCGCATTACCTGAAGGCCATCTGCTACTTCGAGCAGATTGTCGATGTCGGCCGCGATCAGGCCGCCAGCATTCAGGCGCTGGACAACCTGCGCGAGGTCACCCAGCGCTACCCCAACACCGAATACGCCCGCGACGCGCGCGTGAAGATCGACATGGTCAACGACCAGCTGGCCGGCAAGGAGATGAACATCGGCCGCTGGTACCTGCGCCAGGGCGACACGCTCGCCGCCATCGGCCGCTTCAAGACGGTGGTCGACAAGTACCAGACCACCACCCACACGCCCGAAGCGCTGTATCGCCTCGTCGAGGCCTACCTGACCCTCGGGCTCTTGGAGGAGGCCAAGCGCAACGGTGCGGTGCTGGGCTACAACTATCCCGGCGACCGCTGGTATGCCGACGCCTACAAGCTGCTCACCTCGAGCGGTCTGCGTCCGGCCGTCGTGCCGAACGCCAGTGGCCGGCGCGGTCTGTTCCACATTCCCTTCCGGCATGACAAGTCGCAGACCGTGCGGCCGCCGGCGGCGGTCCCGGCAACCGGCCAGACCACCGCGGATGCGACGCCCGCCGCCAAGGCGGAGACCGACGCCAGCGCGACCTCGGCGGCGACGCCCGCGCCCGCCAAGAAGAAGCGCAGCATCTTCCATCCGTTCTGACGCGGATATCGGAAGTGGACAGGGCATCTGGCGGAATCGGAACAAATCAGGTACATACGCGGGGGCGGCCCTTCCGGCGGAGGGCGAATCCGGGCGATCCTCATCCCATGCTGATCGGACTGTGGATCCGGGACGTGGTGCTGATCGAGGCGCTCGACCTCTCGATCGGCCCGGGGCTCACGGTGCTGACCGGCGAGACCGGCGCCGGCAAGTCGATCCTCCTGGACGCGCTGGGCCTGGCGACGGGGGCGCGGGCCGAGGCGGGGCTCGTGCGTCACGGCGCTCCCCACGCGGCCGCCTCCGCCGTCTTCGCGCCCGCGCCCGACCATCCGGTCTGGGCCATCCTCGACGCGAAGGGCCTCATCTACGCGCGCGACGAAGATCTGGTGCTGCGCCGCACGCTCGCGGCCGACGGCCGTTCCAGGGCCTTCGTCAACGACCAGGCGACCGGCGTGGGCGTGCTTAGGGAAATCGGCGAGGCGCTCCTCGAGGTGCACGGCCAGCACGACACCGTCGGCCTCCTCGATGCCCGCACCCATCGGCCGCTGCTCGACGCTTTCGGCGACCTGGACGCGCCAGCCGCCGCGGTGCGCGAGGCGTGGGGGGTCTGGTCCGCCGCCGAGGCCCGCACGGATGAGCTTCGCCGCCTGGTCGGCCAGGCCGCCGCCGAGCGCGAGGAGCTGACGCTCAGGCTCTCGGAGATCGAGCGGCTCGATCCGCGCGAGGGAGAAGAGGCGCAGCTCGCCGAGGAACGCGCCCTCCTGGGCGCCGCCGAAAAGGCGCTGGGCGAGATCGGCGCCGCGCGCGCGGCCCTGGAGGGCCTCTCCGGCCGTCTCGCCGGCGCCGTGCGCTCCCTCGACCGCGCCCGCGAGCGTGCGCTCTCGGCCGGGGCCGCCGAGGGGACCTCGGCGGTCCGGCGGCTCGCCGCGGCCTCAGGGGCTTTCGACCGGGTGCTGATCGAAGCGCAGGAAGCCGAAGCCGCCGTCGACGCCGCCGCCGAGGCGTTCGAGTTCGAGCCCCATCGGCTGGACAAGGCCGAGGAACGGCTGTTCGACCTGCGCGGTCTCGCCCGCAAGCTGGGCGTGGCCGTCGAAGCGCTTCCCGGCCTGCGCGAGCGCTTCGCCGAGCGCTTGCGCGCCGTCGAAACGTCGCAAGACGCGCTGCAGACCGCCGAGGCCGAGCTCGGCGCAGCGAAGGCCGCCTACCTCGCCGCGGCGCACGCGCTCACCACCGCTCGCCGCGCCGCCGGCGACCGGCTGGCGGGCGCCGTCGCCGCCGAGTTCGCCCCGCTCAAGCTGCAGCAGGCCCGTTTCCGCGTCGCCGTCGAGGCGCTCGCCGAAGACCGCGCCGGGCCGGGCGGCCTCGACCGCGTCGCCTTCGAGATCGCCACCACGCCTGGCGCGCCATTCGGAGACCTGGGCGCCATCGCCTCCGGCGGCGAGCTTGCGCGCTTCGCGCTCGCCCTGAAGGCCGCGCTCGCCGGCCGCGGCTCGGGGCCCCACCCGTTGATGATCTTCGACGAGGTGGACCAGGGCGTGGGCGGGGCGGTCGCCGACGCCGTGGGGCTGCGGCTCAAGCGCCTGGCGGCGGAGGCCCAGGTGCTGGTGGTCACCCACTCGCCGCAGGTCGCCGCCCGCGCCGACGCCCACTGGCTGATCGCCAAGGCCGGCGACGGCGAGCGCCTGCGCACCATCGTCCAGCCGCTCGCCGCGCCCGGCCGCCAGGAGGAGATCGCCCGCATGCTCGCCGGCGCCGAGGTGACCGACGCCGCGCGCGCCGCCGCCGGCGCGCTGATGCGGGCGTAAACTGTCGCTTCCGCCTCGCTGCTGCCTCCTTCCTCTCCCGCTTCGCGGGAAAGGAAGTTAGAGCTTTCGCTCTATGTCCTCGACCACGCCCGTCGCCGACCTGACTGAAGCCGAAGCGGCGAACGAGCTGACGCGGCTGGCCGACGAGATCGCGCGCAACGACATCGCCTATTTTCGGGAGGATGCGCCGGTCGTCTCCGACGCCGAATACGACGCGCTCAAGCGCCGCAACGGCGAGATCGAGGCCCGCTTTCCGCACCTGGTCCGCGAGAACTCGCCGTCGCTGAAGGTGGGCGCGGCGCGCTCCGAGCAGTTCGCGCCGGTCGAGCATGGCGTCCCCATGCTCTCGCTCGACAACGCCTTCTCCGACGAGGACACCGCCGAGTTCGACGCCCGCATCCGCCGCTTCCTGCGGCTCCCCGACGCGCCGGTCGGCTACACGGCTGAGCCGAAGATCGACGGGCTCTCCTGTTCGATCCGCTACGAGCGGGGGGAGCTCACCCGCGCCGCCACGCGCGGCGACGGCCGCGTGGGCGAGGACGTCACCGCCAACGTCCGCACCATCGGCGAGATCCCCGGACGCCTGGCCGGGTCCGGCTGGCCAGAGCTCATCGAGGTGCGCGGCGAGATCTACCTAGGCCACGCAGAGTTCGCAGCCCTGAACGAGGCCGCCGCCGCCGCCGGACAGCGCACCTACGCCAATCCCCGCAACGCCGCCGCGGGCTCGCTGCGGCAGATCGATCCGAAGATCACCGCGGGCCGGCCGCTGCGCTTCTTCGCCTACGCCTGGGGCGTGATCAGCGCGCCGTTCGCCGAGACCCAGTGGGCCGCGCTGGAGGCGCTGCGTGCCTGGGGATTCCAGACCACGCCGCAGTCGCGCTGCGTCCACGGTCTGGAGGGCCTGCTCGCGGCGTACCGCGAGATGGAGGCGCTTCGCCCCCACCTCGGCTTCGACATCGACGGCGTGGTCTACAAGGTCGACCGGCTCGATTGGCAGCAGCGTCTGGGCTTCGTCTCGCGCGCGCCGCGCTGGGGCATTGCGCGGAAGTTCCCGGCCGAGCAGGCCCGCACCGTGCTCGAGGCCATCGACATCCAGGTGGGGCGCACCGGCGCGCTCACGCCCGTCGCCCGCCTGACCCCGGTCACTGTCGGCGGCGTGGTCGTCACGAACGCCACCTTGCACAACGCCGACGAGATCGCCCGCCTCGACGCTCGCCTCGGCGACACCGTCATCGTGCAGCGCGCCGGCGACGTGATCCCCCAGATCGTCAGCGTCGTGGTCTCCGATCGGCCGAAGGGCGCGCGCGCCTACAAATTCCCGCACGTCTGTCCCTGCCCGCTGAAGACCGAGGTCGTGCGCGAGACCACCGCCTCGGGCGCCGAAACCGTGGTGCGCCGCTGCTCGGGCGAGTTCGCCTGCCCGTTCCAGAAGCTCGCCCACCTGCGCCACTTCGTCTCCCGCCGCGCCTTCGATATCGAGGGACTTGGGGAGAAGCAGCTGGTGGCCTTCTCCGAGCGCGGCTGGCTCAACTCCCCGGCCGACATCTTCCGCCTGCGCGATCATCGCGACGAGCTCCTGGCCACCGAAGGGTATGGCGAGGTCTCGGTTCGAAACCTGCTGGAGAACATCGAGGCGCGCCGGCGTATCTCGCTCGACCGCTTCATCTATGGCCTGGGCGTGCGCCACATCGGCGAGACCACCGCCACGGTGATGGCCCGCGGCTATGGCTCGGTCGCCGCCTTCCTGGCGGCCATGGATCGCGTGGCCGAGCGCGATCCCGACGCGATCGCCGAACTCGACGCTCTCGATCAGATCGGCGAGGCGGTGATCGAGGCCGCCGCGGCCTACTTCGCCGAGGACCACAACCGCGGCATGGTCGAGGATCTGAAGGCCCAGCTGGAGGTGCAGGACGCCGAGCAGCCGAAGGCCGACACCGCCGTCGCCGGCAAGACCGTTGTGTTCACCGGCGCCTTGGAGCGGATGACCCGCGACGAGGCCAAGGCGCAGGCCGAGCGGCTGGGCGCGAAGGTTGCCGGCTCGGTCTCGAAGAAGACCGACCTGGTGGTCGCGGGTCCCGGCGCCGGGTCGAAGCTGAAGACCGCCGCCGAGCTCGGCGTCAAGGTCCTGACCGAGGACGAATGGCTGGCCCTGGTGGGCGCTTGAACCGCGATCAGGGCTTGACGGCGAGGCCGATCTATGTTCCTGTTTCGTTCATGAAAATCCAGCGACAGTTCGAGCAGCTGCGCAAGCTGCGGGAGCTTCAGAGGCTCGGCATGACCGTGGCGGAGGATCTCCACGCCCGCGCCAAGGTGGAGAAGGACCCGACGAAGCTGGTCGAGCTCACCGACGCCTTCCTGCTGGTGGGCGAGGAGATTCGCGAGGCGATCGCGCTCGAGGCCAAGCTCGCCCGCGACCTGGATGCGGCGCTTCCCGATCCGGGCTCGCGGCCGTGTCGTCGTCGCCGTGGCCCCGTCCCGCGCCTCGTGGCCGGTCCGCCCAACCCGACGCGGCACTGAGCCCGGGTCGGTCCGGAGAAGGAGCGATGACGATCCGCATCGGCCTTCTCGGCGCCGGCGCGATGGGCGCGGAGCACGCCTGGTGTTACGGCCAAATGGATGGCGTTGAGCTGGCGGGCGTCTACAGCCGCGACCCCGAAAAGGCGGCCGCGATCGCTCAGCCCTCCGGCGCGAGGGTCTGCGCGGCCGCCCGCGACCTGATCGACGATCCGGCCGTGGACGCCATCGACGTCTGCCTGACGACGGCGGTCCACGCCGACCACGTCGTCGCCGCGCTGCAGGCCGGCAAGCACGTTTTCTGCGAGACGCCGCTGGCCACCGAGATGGCCGAAGCCGCGCGCATGCGAGACGCCGCGCGCGGCTCTGGGAAGCTGCTGCAGGTCGGCCTGCTGATGCGCTCCGTCGCCGCCTGTCAATGGGTCCGCGCCGCCGTGGAGGACGGCCGTTACGGCCGGCTCGTGAGCCTCACCGCCCATCGGCTCGGCTCCTATCTCCGCGCGGACTCGCCCGACCACAAGCCGCACTACTCCGATCCCACCACGGAGCTCATGACCTTCGACCTGGACTTCGTCGGCTGGGTGATGGGCGCCCCCGCCGAGGTCGTGGCCCGCGCAGCGGCCTGGGGAGATGGGATCGGCGAGGCGACGGCCATGCTCCGCTATGACGACGGCCGGCTTGCGAGCGTCCTGGCGAGCGGCATCCTGCCGAGCGGCGCGGCGTTCGCCACCGGCTTTCGCGCGGTGTTCGAGCAGGCGCTCGCCGAAGCCGAGACGCTGATCGATGCGGGCGGGATCGCCAGCCGTTGCCGGCTCTACGCCGAAGGCGGCGCCACGGAGCCCAAGCTTCCGCAGCACAATCCTTACCAGCTCGAGCTCGAACGCTTCCGCGACTGCATCTTGGGCGCGGCCGATCCCGGGCTGCTCGACGTCGAGCGGGCGATCGAGGCTCTCTCGCTGTCGCTCGCGGTGCAGGCCTCGCTGGAGCGGTCGCCCTCCGCCTAGAGCGGCGCGGTCACCTCGGCGAGCCAGTTGCGCGCCGCCGCGGGCAGCTGCGGACCGATCACCGCGCGCACGCGGGCGTGGTAGGCGTCGAACTGGGCGCGCTCCTCATCGGTCAGCATCGCCTTGACCACCAGGCGCCGGTCGATGGGCGCCAGCGTCAGCGTCTCGAACGCCATCATCGGCCGCTCGCCGCCCTTGATCTCCTGCGGCTCGGTGACGACCTGCAGGTTCTCGATGCGGATGCCGTAGGCGCCTTCCTTGTAGTAGCCGGGCTCGTTGGAGACGATCATCCCGGGCCGGAGCGCCACCGAATTGGGCGCCTTGGCGATCCGCTGCGGCCCTTCGTGCACGCCGAGGTAGGAGCCGACGCCGTGGCCGGTGCCATGGTCATAATCGAGGCCGTTCGCCCACAGCGCCTGGCGCGCCAGGACGTCGAGCGCCGATCCGGTGGTGCCCGCGGGGAACCGCACGCGCGCCAGCGCCAGATGACCCTTCAGCACCAGGGTGAAGCGCGACTTCATCTCCTCGGTGGGCTCGCCGATCGCCACCGTGCGGGTGACGTCGGTCGTGCCGTCCAGGTACTGCGCGCCGGAATCCACCAGCATCAGCGTGCCCGCCTCGACGCGGCGGTTGAGGCGCTTGGTCGGCCGGTAGTGGACGATGGCGCCGTTCGGGCCGGCGCCGGCGATGGTGTCGAACGAGAGGTCCTTCAGCGCCCCGGTGGCCTCGCGGAAGGCTTCCAGCCTGGCGACCGCGGTGAGCTCGTCCGGCGGATCGGCCTGCGCCTCGGTCCCCAGCCAGTGCAGGAACTGGGTGAGCGCCGCCCCGTCGCGGGCATGCGCTTTGCGGGCCCCCTCGATCTCCGTCGGGTTCTTGCAGGCGCGCGGCAGCGCGCAGGGATCCTCGCCGCGCAGCACCTTCGCGCCGGCCCCCGCCAGCGCCTCGAAGTACCAGGCCGAGGACTGCGCCGGATCCACCACCACCCGCTTGCCGCTGAGCTCGGCCAGCGCCTCGGGCAGCTCCGACGGCGTCTCCAGCCGCACCTCGTTGCCGAGCCACGGCCGAAGCTCCGGCGTCACCTTCTGCGGATCGAGGAACAGCCGGGCCGAGCCATCGGCGTAGAGCACCGCCTGGCCGAGCGGCAGGGGCGAGCGGATGACGTCGCCGCCGCGCACGTTGAACAGCCAGGCTATGGACGCGGGCGCGGTGATCACCGCGGCCTCCGCGCCGCGCTTTATGAGCTCCTCGCCGAGCCGATGGCGTTTCGAGCCCGACTCCTCGCCGGCGTATTCCAGCGGATGCGGCACGACAGGCGCCACCGGCTGCGGCGGCCGCGCCTGGCCCCAGGCCTGGTCGATCGGATTGGGGCTGACCGGGGTCAGTTCGGCCCCGGCCTTGGCGACGGCGGCCTTCAGCCGCTCGAGCGCATCAGGACTGTGCAGCCGCGGATCGTAGCCGATCCGCTGACCTCGCCCGGGCGCGCTCTCCAGGTAGGCCGGGACGCCGCCGTCCACCAGGTCGCGGATCTCGAACAGCGTGGGGTCCACCTGGTCGCGGACCTGCAGGGTGTAGCGGCCGTCCACGAAGACCGCGGCCCTGTCCTTCAGGATCACCGCGGCGCCGGCCGATCCGGTGAAGCCTGTCGCCCAGGCCAACCGGTCGTTCGCGGCCGGCAGGTACTCGTTCTGGTGCTCGTCCTCGTGCGGCACGAGCACGCCGTCCAGGCCCTGCTCGGCCATGGCGCGGCGGATCAGCGGGACGTGCTTCGATCCGAAGGATCGGTCGGTGGTCTCATCGAAGGACTGGCGCATCCCAGGCGATGTAACCCCTTCGCCGCGCGCGGCAAAGGGCGAGCGCCGGGCTGGTCGGACCTCGAGCTACTGCGGCGGCGGCGGCGCTGCGTCCGTGTCGCTCGCATCGCGGCCGGCGTCGGCGGCGCTGGGCGCGGTCGGGACGGCCTGGGCGGCGCTGCGGGCGCCCGACTGGGCCGCATCCTCAGTGACCCGCGCGGCGTGCTCTCCGGCCTGCTGCGCCGAGAGGCTGGCCTGGGCGGCCGCGCTTTGGGCGCTCGTCGCGGCATTGTCCAGCGCGGCCTGGGTGGTCGCCTGCTGCTGCTGCGCCGCTTGCGTCTGCGCGGCGTTGTTCTGGTTCATGAAGAACAGCACCGCCACGATCGCCACGACGGCGACGATGCCGGCCACCCACCAGCCGGCCGCTCCGCCGCCTGTACGCACCTCCCGGACCGTGGTCGACCCGTCCGTGGTCGTGGTGGTGCGCTCGACATGATCATCGCCGTTTGACATGGCGGGAAGTCCCTATCTGGGCGGCCCAGCTTGGCCGTCCGGGCAACAACCCCCTCCCGCTGCGAGAGGTTCCGTCAGCCTCGCCGCAGCACCAGCGTCGCCCAGGCGTCGCGATGGAGGCGCCGCTCGAGATGGAACCCCCGCGAGACATAGGCCGCCAGCACCCGCCGCTGCTGGCTCCGGAGCAGTCCCGAGAGGATCGCGATCCCGCCGGGCGCGAGGGCGCCGCGGATGTCCTGCGCCAGGGCCACCAGCGGCGGCGCGAGGATGTTGGCGAACACCAGATCATACGGGCGGCTCGCCCGCACGGCCGCAGCTGCAAGCCCGCGGGCGTGCACGAAGCGGACGCGAGCGGCGTTCAGCTTTGCGTTCTCGCCGGCGATCCGCACCGAGACCGGATCGATATCCGTGCCGAGGGTCAGCCTGCTTCCGGTCCGCGCCGCGGCGATCGCCAGCACGCCGGTGCCGCATCCCACGTCGAGCACCCGCCGGAACCGGCGCAGCTTGAGCAGCCGGTCGAAGGCGGTCAGGCAGCCCACGGTGGTCCCGTGATGGCCGGTTCCGAAGGCCGCGCCCGCTTCGATGCGCAGGTTCACCGTATTCGGCGTCGCGAGCCCGCGGTCGTGCGCCCCATACACGAAGAAGCGTCCCGCCCGCACCGGCGGCAGCCCTGAAAGCGACAGCGCGAGCCAGTCCGCGTCGGCCAGCACCTCGGTCGCGACCTGCAGGGCGGGAAAGCGGCGGAGCACCGCCTCGGTCGCGGCCCGCTCATCGGCCCCGGCGGGGAAGACGTCGATCCGCCAGAGCCGCTTGGCCTCGTCCTCCTCCAGGATCGAGTAGGTGAGAGCCTCAGTCGCGGAATCGGCGTCCAGCGCCGCCGACGCCGCTTCCGCCGCGGCGCGCGGCCCGCGGGCGACGATCTGGACGGCCGCATCGGTCATCGGGCCCATCTAGCGGCCGGCCGGCCGAAAGGCGAGGGCTCAGCCCTGGTCCGGAGCGGCCGATGGGTCCGCACTGATCGCCGCGCCGCCGTCGATGGACGGATAGCTGACGCGCGGCGTCGGCCCGTCTTCATCATCGGCGCGGGTGGGTTCGACGCCCGCCTCGTCATCGAGGCTGGCCAGAGGCGGCTCGGGGGCAGGGCGGGGCGCCGAGGCCACCATGAACCGGGCCGCCGCCTGTTTCGCGTCGGAGCCGGTCACGTAGTCGGGGACCCGACCCTTGTAGGCGGCGAAGCTCACTGCGGCGTCGTCGTCGAAGGGGCCGCTCGCTCGCGCGCCGTCGGTCCCGGCGACGATCTGCGGGCCGGCCGGCCGGTCGTCCCAGCCGAAGTCGGGCTTCATGGCCGCACCCATGAGGAGGCCGGCGGCGAGCGCCATGCTCGCCCCGGCGTAGAAGGCCTTCGCCTCGCGCGATATCCGTTCCATCGGGCCCAACAGCGCGCATTCGCCGGATTGGTTCAGGGCCAAGCTGGCGCCGTCACGGCGGATCGGGCGTTCTGGTCGGCGGGAGACCTTGGCTCATGAGCAAATACCAGCCGTTGTCGGAGCGCCTCTCAGGTCACTCCGAGCCCGAATGGCGCGCCAGCTTCGCGGAGGTCGAGGACGTTCTGGGCTTCGCCTTGCCGAAGTCGGCGCGCGGCGGCGCCGGCTGGTGGGCCAACAGCGGCGAGCGGCCGCACGTGCGCGCCTGGACCGGCGTCGGCTGGGAAGTCGCCGAGGTCGATCCCGAGCGCGAGGCCGTGGTGTTCCGCAAGCCGGTCTCCGAGGCCGCCCTGCAGAATCCGCTCGCCGCCGACGAGGCGGTCGGCCCGGAGGTCCCTCAGCGCGCGGGCGCCAACCGATGGGGCCTCGCCGCCGCCATCGCCGCCGGCGCCGCGGTCACGGCGGGGGTGGGAGCCGTCCTCGTGCGCGCGATGATGAAGCGCCACAAGACGCCGAATTCATAAATTCCCGATCGTCATGGCCCGGACAAGCCCGGCCATGACGGGTAGGCGAACCAAGGCCCTCATCCCTTCTCCACGAACGAGTCGATCACCTTCTTCTCGCCGGCCTTGTCGAAGGCGACGGTGAGCTTGTTGCCTTCGATGCCGGTGACGACGCCATAGCCGAACTTCAGGTGGAAGACACGGTCACCGCGGGCGTAGTCGCTCTGGTGCGAAGGCTCGGAGACCGCGACCAGCCGGCCTTCGCCCTCGATGACCTGCTGGCGGCCCGGATGGCTTCCGCGGTAGCCCGCCGCCTGCGCCCTTCGCCAGCCGGGCGAGGAATAGCCGGCCCCGAAGTTCGGCGCCTCGTCCCAGCGGCTGCCATGCTGCTGCATGCCCGGGCCGCCGCCGTAGTAGCCGGTCTCGCTGGTCGCCTCGACGTTGGCGAGCGGCAACTCGTCGACGAAGCGGGAGGGGAGCTGGCTCGTCCAGCGGCCATAGACTTGTCGGTTGGCGGCGAAGGAGATGCGCGCCTCCTGCCGTGCGCGCGTCAGGCCGACGTAGGCCAGCCGGCGCTCCTCCTCGAGCCCCTTCTCGCCTTTCTCGTCGAGGCTGCGCTGCGAGGGGAAGACGCCTTCCTCCCAGCCGGGCAGGAAGACGATCGGGAATTCCAGGCCCTTGGCGGAGTGCAGGGTCATGATCTGCACCGCGTCGGCCGCCGGCCCGCGGTCGAGATCCATCACCAGCGCGACATGCTCCAGGTAGGCTTCCAGCGTCTCGAAGGCGCCCATGGACTGGACGAGCTCCTTCAGGTTCTCCAGCCGCGTCTGGGCGGTGGGCGTCTTGTCGAGCCTAAGGGCGTCGGTGTAGCCGCTCTCCTCCAGCACCATCTCCATGAGCCGGGGATGGGCGATCCGTCCCGCCTCCGCCCGCCAGCGGTCGAGGTCGCGCAGGAAGTTGGCGAGCGAGGTGCGCGTGCGGGCCGGCAGTTCGTCGGTGAGCACGATCTGGCGCGCCGCTCGGCTCGCCGGCGCCCCGCTCAGCCGCGCGATCTGCAGCAGCTTCTGCACCGTCGTGTCGCCGATGCCGCGCTTGGGGGTGTTGACGATCCGCTCGAAGGCCAGGTCGTCGTCCTCGGAGTGGATCAGCCGCAGGTAGGCGTGGGCGTCGCGGATCTCCGCGCGCTCGAAGAACCTCGGGCCGCCGATCACGGTGTAGGGGATCTGCAGCAGCACGAAGCGCTCCTCGAACGCCCGCATCTGGAACGAGGCGCGGACCAGGATCGCCATCTCGCGATAGCGCCGCCCCTTCTTCTTCGCCTGCTCGACCTCGTCGGCGATCAGCCGGCTCTCGGCCTCGCCGTCCCAGACGCCGCGCACCACGACCTTCTCGCCGCCCTCGGCCTCGGTCCACAGCGTCTTGCCGAGCCGGCCCTTGTTGGCGCTGATCAGTCCCGATGCGGCGGCCAGGATGTGGCTGGTCGAGCGGTAGTTGCGCTCCAGGCGGATCACCTGGGCGCCGGGAAAGTCACGCTCGAAGCGCAGGATGTTGTCGACCTCGGCGCCGCGCCAGCCGTAGATCGACTGGTCATCGTCGCCCACGCAGCAGAGGTTCTGGCTCTTCTGAGCGAGCAGCCTCAGCCACAGGTACTGGGCGACGTTGGTGTCCTGGTATTCGTCCACCAGGATATAGCGGAACCGGCCGTGGTAGTCGGCCAGCACGTCCGGGTGCGTCGTGAAGATCGTCAGGTTGTGCAGCAGCAGGTCGCCGAAGTCGCAGGCGTTCAGCACCCGAAGCCGCTCCTGATAGAGCCGGTAGAGCCGCTCGCCCTTGCCGTTCGCGAAATGGGCGCCCTCCTGGGCCGGAAGCTTCTCCGGCGTCCAGCCGCGGTTCTTCCAGTGGTCGATCAGGCCCGCCATCGCCTTGGGCGTCCAGCGCTTGGCGTCGATGTTCTCGGCCTCGAGCACCTGCTTGATCAGCCGCTCCTGATCGTCATCGTCGAGGATGGTGTAGTTCGACTTCAGCCCCACCAGCTCGGCGTGCCGCCTGAGAATCTGGGCGGCGATCGAGTGGAAGGTGCCCAGCCACCGCAGCCCCTCGGCCTGCGGGCCGATGATGGCGGTGATCCGCTCGCGCATCTCGCGGGCGGCCTTGTTGGTGAAGGTGACGGTGAGCAGCTCCCAGGGCCGCGCCCGCCCGGTCGCCAGCAGGTGCGCGAGACGGACGGTGAGCACGCGGGTCTTGCCGGTGCCCGCCCCGGCCAGCACCAGCACCGGGCCTTCCGTCGCCTCGACGGCTTTCCGCTGCTCCGGGTTCAGGCCGTCCAGGTAGTCGCCAGCCGGCCCGCGCGGCCGGGCCAGGTCGCTGACGCGGGGCGCCGGCGGCTCAAAGGCGGGGTCTGAGGACTCGGACATCGGAACATATGTAGCACGTCACTCCGCGCGCTTAACCCTTGCGGCGGAACTTCGTAGAGGGCGTTATGTTGGGTTGCCGACGCGTGATCGGAGCTGGAATATCCATGGCTGACTCCGACCCGCGCAGGACCCGTCCGCTGGCCGTGGCGCTCGCGGTGGTCCTGATCGGCCTGCTGATCCTGATCGTGGGCGTCGTCTGGGTGCGGCGAGGCGCAAGCCGGCTGAGCCTGCCGCTCCCGCGGCCGCCCGCGCCCGTGCGGCCACACCTGCCCAATGTCCCGCCGTTGCCGCAACGGCCGCACGTTCCGACGCCCATCCCGCGCCCCCGGTAGCGTGACTCAGCGCGCCTTGGCGTAGGCGAGGGCGGCGATGCGGCACGCCGAGGCGAGGCCGCGGCCGGCGCGCGCCGCGTCGATCCCGGCGATCAGCCCTGCGAGGCTCACCTTCCGCGCGCGAGCCATCTCCTCCAGCACCGCCCAGAACTCCGGCTCCAGCGCGATCGACGTCGCATGCCCGGCGAGCAGCACAGAGCGCTTGCGCAACCCCGGCATCAGGCGCGGCCACGACAGGTCAGCGACTGCAGGACGACGTCAGTCCTCACGCTTCTTCGCCTCGTGGGCGCGGTCTGCGCGGGCCGCTTCGAGCTTGGAAAGCTCCTTTTCGGCCTTCGTCCGGCCGAAGCGAATGCGGTTCTCCGCGGCGCGCGTCTTGGCCTCGGATCTGGCGCGGGCTTTGCGCGCCTTGTTCAGGTTCATCGGCTCGACCACTCGAAACTCCTCGGCCGCCAGGATCGTTCTCTGTCATCCCCGAGCATGATGAGGAACGAGCATGATCCAACCATCTGAAATCCGCGAGCACATGGAAGTGGTGGGCTCCGACGGCGGTCACGTCGGGCGCGTGGACCACGTCATGGGCGAGGAGATCGAACTGGCCAAGATGGACGCGGCCGCCGGCCTCAAGCACCACATGATCCCGCTGAGCTGGGTGGACCACGTCGAGGAAGACAAGGTCTGCCTGAACATGACCAAAGACGCGGCCAAGGACGCCTGGCGCGACAAGCACTAGCCCGCGACGCCGGGCGGGCTTCCGGTCCGCAGCCGGCCATGGCAGGCTCCCGGACGTCCGGCCGCAAGCCGGCGTCCGGGGAGCTGTTGAGTGAAGCCGGTTCCAGCCGCGCTGGCGGCCATCAGCCTGCTGGCGTCAGCATCGAGCTCGGGGGCGATGAACGCCCCGGCGCCGGTCTGCACGACGTGCGTGAAAGCGAACCTCGAACACCTGGCCGGTGATGCGTTGCACGGCCGCAAGTGCGGCTCAGAGGACGAGCATGCGGCGGCCAGCTACCTCGTCAGCCAGCTGAAGCGGTCAGGCATCAGGGGCGCCTTCGAGAGGGGCGGATACCTGCAGCCGGTGCAGTTGCTCAGACGGCGATTCGCAGTTCCGCCGACGGTGGAGCTTTCGAGCGGCGGCCGTACCGTCAAGCTGGCCGAAGGCGACGACATGGTGGTGAGCGACATGCCGGCCACGCTCGAGGCGCCGCTGACCCGCCTCGCAGCCGGCGGGCCGCTCGCCGACGTCCCCGGCAAGGTCGTCATCTATGACTTCGCGCCCGGTGCGGCTCCGCCGGCCGCAGTGCTCAGAGCGGGCGCCGCGGCGGTCATCGTCCGGGCCGGCGGCGTGGCGCTCCGCCGCTGGGACGAGCTGCTGCAGCGAGCGCCGGGCGGCACCGAGGTGGTCGCCGGTCCGCCGCACGAGGCGCCAACGGGCGGGGCGACCATCGTGCTCAAGCCCGAGGTGTTCGCGAGCCTGGCCGACATCGGCGACGGAGCGGCGAAGCTCACGGCGGCCCAGGGCGAGCCCGAGGCGCGCACCACCTACAACGTCATCGGCGTGATCCACGGCCGCGAACGCGATGCGGACCGGCATGCCATCCTGCTCTCGGCGCACTACGACCACCTGGGCGTCCGCAACGGGGTGATCTTTCATGGCGCCGACGACGACGCCTCTGGAACCGCCGCCGTGCTGGAGTTCGCCCGCATCCTCGGCTCAGGGCCCAGGCCAAGGCGCACCGTCTATTTCGGACTGTTCGGATGCGAAGAGGAGGGGGAGCTCGGCTCCGAGTACTTCCAGTCTCATCCCCCGGAGCCCACCTCCGACTTCGCGGCGAACCTGGAGTTCGAGATGATCGCCGTCGACGATCCCAAGAACCCCGGCGCGCTGATGCTCACCGGCTGGGAACGCTCCAATCTCGGACCGGCGCTGAAGGCGCACGGCGCGCTGAT
Organism: Phenylobacterium sp.; assembly: GCF_025934275.1. Lineage (GTDB taxonomy): Bacteria > Pseudomonadota > Alphaproteobacteria > Caulobacterales > Caulobacteraceae > Phenylobacterium. Next base: position 14,481 of record NZ_JAICYI010000010.1, on the reverse strand, counting down.
CGAGCCGGATCCCTATCCGCAGCAGCGCTTCTTCCAGCGCTCGGACAACTACCAGCTCGCGCTCTCCGGCGTGGTCGCCCAGGCGGTGACCGCCTGGCCGCTGACGCCCACATATCACAGCCCGACCGACGATCTGGCTCACGTCGACCTCGCCTTCATGGATCGGGTGATCGCCTCGTTCGTCCCGCCGATCCAATGGCTGGTGAACAGCGACTTCCAGCCGCAGTGGAATCCGGGCGGCCGTCCCTGAGGGCTCAGCCGAGCGAGGCGCAGAACCGCTGGATCCGCGAGCAGGCCTCTTCCAGGTTGGCGTTTGAGGTCGCATACGAGATCCGGAAGAACGGAGAGAGGCCGAACGCCGCGCCGAATACGACCGAGACCCCTTCCGCCTCCAGCAGCTCGACGGCGAAATCCTCATCGCTCCGGATCGTCTTGCCGGACGGCGCCCTCCTGCCGACGAGGCCCTCGACCGAGGGATAGACGTAGAAGGCGCCTTCGGGCGTCGGGCAGCGGATGCCCTTGTCCTGGTTCAGCATCGAGACCACCAGGTCGCGCCGTTCCTCGAACTTGCGCGCGTTCGGCCTGATGAAGTCCTGCGGCCCGGTCAGCGCCTCCACCGCCGCCCACTGCGAAATCGAGCAGGGGTTGGAGGTGGTCTGGCTTTCCACCTTGGCCATCGCCTTGATCAGCGGCTCCGGACCGCCGGCGTAGCCGATCCGCCAGCCGGTCATCGCGTAGGCCTTGGAGACGCCGTTCATGGTCAGCGTCCGCTCGTAGAGCGCCGGCTCGACCTGGGCGATGGTGAAGAACTGGAAGTCGCCGAACACCAGGTGCTCGTACATGTCGTCGGTGAGGATCCAGACCTGCGGATGCTTCAGGAGGACGTCTGCGAGGCCGCGCAGCTCGGCCTTGGTGTAGGCCGCGCCGGACGGGTTCGACGGCGAGTTCAGGATCAGCCAGCGGGTCTTTGGCGTGATCGCCGCCTCGAGCTGCTCGGGACGCACCTTGAAGGAGGGCGCCTCGGTCATGATCGCCTTCGGCGTCCCCCCGGCCAGCGCCACCATGTCCGGATAGCTCACCCAGTAGGGCGCCGGGATCACCACCTCGTCAGCGGGGTTCAAGGTGGCGATCATGGCGTTCCAGATCACCGGCTTGCCGCCCGGCGAGACGTTGATCTGGCTGGGCTTGTAGGCAAGGCCGTTCTCGCGCGCGAACTTGGCGCAGATGGCTTCCTTCAGCTCCGGGATGCCGTCGACGTTGGTGTACTTGGTCTTGCCGTCGCGGATCGCCTTGATGGCGGCGTCCTTGATGTTCTCCGGCGTGTCGAAGTCGGGCTCGCCCGCGGCCAGCGAGATGATGTCGCGGCCCTGCGCCTTCAGTTCGCGCGCTTTCGCGTCGGCCGCCATGGTGGCGGACGGCTTCACGCGGGCGAGCGCAGCGGATTCGAGCGACATGGCGGGCAAGGCTCCCGAAATCTGGGTTGTTCGAATGCGCGTGCCTTTAGCCTAAGCCGCTCTTGCGGGGAACCGGGCATGTTGCACCGCACCTTGACCCTCGGCGTCGAACAGGCGACCTCAGCGCCCCAGATGCGCCGCCTGTTCGCCTTCCTGACCAACATGGACGCCAAGGCCTGGCGGGCGATTGTCGTCTCCTTCGTGCTGTTCGGTGGGGTGGGGCTGGTGTTCCTGTTCGGGGCCCAGGCGCTTGGCTTCGGCGGCGAGGCGACGGTCGAGCGATGGCTGGGCGCAGCGAGCGGCCCCTGGGCGCTGCCGGTTGCGGTCGCGGCATTCGCGGTGCTGGCGTTCCTCGGCGTGCCGCAGTTCATGCTGATCGCCGCCTGCGTGGTGGCGTTCGGGCCGTGGACGGGCTTCGCCTATAGCTGGGTCGGCACCATGGCTTCATCGCTGGTCGGCTTCTACCTCGGCCGGCTCGCCGGAGCGCGGACACTCTCCAGCCTCTCCGGCGACGGCGTGAAGGCGTTCATGGCGCTGGTTGGCCGCAACGGCTTCGCGGCGAGCTTCATCGTGCGCCTGGTGCCGTCGGCGCCGTTCATCGTGGTCAACATGGCCGCCGGCGTCACGCCGATGCGCGCGCTCGACTTCGCCGCCGGCACGGGCCTGGGGATCATTCCGAAGATCGCGCTCACCGCCTTCGCCGGGAATTCCGTCGCGCGGGTCATGAAAGGGCAGGGCGGCGCCGGCCACATCCTGATGCTGGTCGCCGTCGTGGCGCTTTGGCTCGGCATCGGCTGGTATGCGCGCAAGTGGCTGAAGGCCCGCGAGGCGGCCGTCGCCAAGGGAGGCGAGAGCGGATGATGAAGCTGTTCCATGCCTGGGGCTCCTGCTCGCTCGCTTCGCTCATCGCGCTGGAGGAGGCCGGCGCGGACTACGAGCTGGTCATCATGAGCACCAAGACGGGCGACCAGCGGCGCCCGGAATACCTTGCCGTGAACCCCAAGGGCCGGGTGCCGGCGCTGATCACGCCGCAGGGCGTGCTGACCGAGACCCCCGCGATCTTGTCGTGGATCGCCGAGACGTACTCCGCGGCGCAGCTGCTTCCGGTCGATGCCTGGGAGCGCGCCCAGGCGCACGCGTTCAACAGCTATCTCTGCTCGACCGTGCACGTGGCGCACGCCCACAAGCACCGTGGCTACCGTTGGGCGGACGACGAGGCGTCCTTCGCCGACATGACGCACAAGGTGGCGCAGAACGAGACGGACTGCTTCCGCCTTATCGAGGACGAGATGTTCAAGGGCCCGTGGGCGATGGGCGACCAGTACACGGTCTGCGACGGCTACCTCTTTACGTTGTTCGGCTGGCTGGACGGCGACGGCGTCGATCCGCGCCAGTTCCGCCGGCTGGTCGAGCATTCGCGGCGCGTCGCCGACCGCCCGGCCGTGCGCAAGGTTCTTGCGCGGCAGGCGGCCTGAGTCCGCGACTGCGCAACAAGCTTGCCGTAAGTGACGCGTTTCGGTACATGCGAGGCATGCGCACGCGGCTGGACAGCCTGCTTCTTCTGTCGCTGGGGCTTAGCAGCCCCTGGGCGACCGACTAGGCTGCGCGTCTTCGCGGCCGGGCGCTCAGGGGCTTTCCCAATCCGCCCGATCCGACAACCTTCCGCGAAGAGATCCTCTCATGCCCGTATCCGATACGCCCGCTCCCGCCGACGAGCGCGCCCATGTCATCGTCTTCGACACCACCATGCGCGACGGCGAGCAGTCGCCCGGCGCCTCCATGTCGCTGGAGGAGAAGCTGGAGCTCGCCAAGATCCTGGAGGAGATGAAGGTCGACGTCATCGAAGCCGGCTTCCCGATCGCCTCGAACGGCGACTTCGAGGCGGTCCGGCAGATCGCCGAGATCGTCACGGAATCCACCATCTGCGGCCTGGCCCGCGCCGGCATGGCCGACATCGACCGCTGCGCCGAGGCGATCAGGAAGGCGAAGCGCGGCCGGATCCACACCTTCATCTCCACCAGCCCCGTCCACATGAAATGGAAGCTGCAGATGGAGCCGGACGAGGTGCTGGAGATGGTCACCAAGTCGGTGAGCCACGCCCGCAACCTCTGCGACGACGTCGAGTGGTCGGCGGAGGACGCCACCCGCACCGAGCGCGACTACCTGCTGCGCTGCGTCGAGGCGGCGATCCGGGCCGGAGCGTCGACAATCAACCTGCCGGACACGGTGGGCTACTCCTACCCCTCCGAATACGCCGAGATGTTCCGCGACGTGATCGAGTCCGTGCCGGGCGCGGACAAGGTCGTGTTCTCCGCCCATTGCCATAACGACCTGGGGCTGGCGGTCGCCAACTCCATCGCCGCCGTGCAGGGCGGGGCGCGGCAGATCGAGTGCGCGGTCAACGGCATCGGCGAACGGGCCGGCAACGCGGCGCTCGAAGAGATCGTGATGGCCCTGAAGGTCCGCGGCGACAAGCTGCCGTTCGCGACCGGCGTCGAGACCCAGCACATCACCCGCGCCAGCCGCTATGTCTCGGCGATCACCGGCTTTCCCGTGCAGTTCAACAAGGCGATCGTCGGCAAGAACGCCTTCGCCCACGAGGCCGGCATCCACCAGGACGGGATGCTGAAGAACGCCGAGACTTACGAGATCATGAAGCCGGAGGACGTGGGCCAGGTGGAATCCAACCTGGTGATGGGCAAACACTCCGGCCGCCACGCCTTCCGCGAGAAGCTGAAGGCGCTGGGCTACGAGCTCGGCCAGAACGCCCTCAACGAGGCCTTCCAGCGCTTCAAGGACCTGACCGACAAGAAGAAGCACGTCTTCGACGACGACATCGTGGCCCTGGTGGACGATGCGCTGGCCTCGGGCGCAGACCGCATCCAGGTGAAGCACCTGCGGGTGATCGCGGGCACAGAGGGGCCGCAGGAGGCCTTCCTGACCGTCACCATCGAAGGCGAGGAGCGCAAGGCCAACGCCACCGGCGATGGTCCGGTCGACGCGGTGTTCAACGCCATCCACGCCGCGGTGCCGCACGATGCGACGCTTCGGCTGTTCCAGGTGCACGCGGTGACCGAAGGAACCGACGCCCAGGCCCAGGTCTCGGTCCGGCTGGAGGAGGACGGCCGGATCGCGACCGGCCAGGCGGCCGACACCGACACCCTCACCGCCTCCGCGAAGGCCTACGTCAATGCGCTCAACAACCTCATGGCCCGCAAGGAGAAGTCCGCGCCCGGCGGCAAGGTGGCGAGCGGGTTTTAGCGGCGGCGGCGGTCGGACCCGGCGCTAGAAGCTGAAGTCCAGCTCGGCATAGGCGTAGCGGGAATCGCCATTCTTGGGCGCGTTCGGGGCGTCCGTCAGGAAGCGGCCCTTGTCGAGCCAGGCGGCGCCGGCCTCGAACCGAGCGAACTTCGGCACGAGCCAGTGTCGCACGCGGCCTTCCACCTGCTCGCCTGCGAAGCGGCCCGACCGCCTGAGTTTTCTGCGCAATCCCCCTCCTTGGCCGTGCGGCCGCGCCATGAGCTGGGCCGCATCCCCATCGTTATGTAGAGTGATTACATAACGACCAGGATGGCCTAATGAAAGAGAGCCCCGGGTCCTCGGATGAGGGAGGAGAGCGCCGAATGACCGCCCTGCGACCCAAGCGTCGGCTGACGTGTCTCTGGGCGTTGGCGGCCCTACTGGCCTGCGGGTTGGCGGGCCCCGCGGTGGCGGCAGATGTGCAGGTCGCTGTGGCGGCCAATTTCACCGCCCCCGGCAAGGAGATCGCCGCCGCCTTCGAGCAGACGACCGGCGACCATGTGAGCCTGAGCTTCGGGTCCTCGGGCGCCTTCTATGCGCAGATCGCACATGGCGCCCCGTTCGAGGTGTTCCTCTCCGCCGACGCCGCGCGGCCGCAAAAGGCCGAGCAGGCGGGCTTCGGCGTCGCCGGGACGCGGTTCACCTATGCGGTCGGGCGGCTGGCGCTCTATTCCCGCACGCCCGGCCTGGTCGACGGACGCGGCGCGGTGCTGAAGGGCGGCAAATTCGCCAAGCTCGCCATCGCCGACCCGAAGACCGCCCCTTACGGCCAGGCCGCCATCGAGACGCTGCGGCATCTGGGGCTTTGGCCCGCGGTCGAGCCGAAGATCGTGCGTGGCTCCGACATCACCCAGGCCTACCAGTTCACCGCCACGGGCGCGGCGGACCTGGGCTTCGTGGCCCTGTCCCAGGTCCTGAGCTCAAGGGGCTCCCGCTGGATCGTGCCTGAGACCCTGCATGCGCCCATCGCCCAGCAGGCGATCCTGCTCGGCCCCGGCAAGGGCGATGCGGCCGCACGCGCCTTCCTGGCCTTCCTGAAGGGGCCCCAGGCCAAGGCGATCATCCGCCGCTATGGCTATGGCGCGCCCTGATGGCCGAGGCGGTCTGGACAACGCTTGCGCTGGCGAGCCTGACGACCCTCATCCTGCTCGTCCTGGCCGCCCCGCTTGGCTGGTGGCTGGCGCACGGCAGGTCCTGGCGGCGCGAGGCCGTGGCGGCGCTCGTCTTGCTGCCGATCGTCCTGCCGCCGACCGTGCTCGGCTTCTACGTGCTGATCGCGCTCGGACCCGCCAGCCCGCTGATGGTGCTGCTGCATCCGTTCGGGGTCCGCACGCTCGCGTTCACCTTCTGGGGCCTCCTGATCGGCTCGGTCATCTACTCCCTGCCGTTCGCCGTGCAGCCGATCCGCAGCGCCTTCCAGGCGATCGGCCCACGTCCGCTCGAAGTCGCCGCCACCTTGCGCGCCTCGCCGGCGGACGCCTTCTTCTCAGTGGCCGTTCCGCTCGCCCGCCGCGGCTTCGCGACCGCCGCCGTCCTGGTGTTCGCCCATACCGTCGGCGAGTTCGGCGTGGTGCTGATGATCGGCGGCGCCATTCCGGGCAAGACCGAAGTCCTCTCGATCCGCATCTACCAGCTGGTCGAGGCGCTGCAGTTCGGCGAGGCGCACAAGCTCGCGGCGGCGCTGGTCGTCTTCGCCTTCCTCGTGCTCTTCGCGCTGCTGGTGATCGACCGGCGCGCCGGCGCTCCGCGACCATGAGCGGGGCGCGCACCTTGACCTTTCGGCTGAACGGCCGGTTCGGCGAGTTCGTCCTGGACTGTGCGGCCGAGATTCCCGGCCTGGGCGTCACGGCGCTGGTGGGGCCCAGCGGCTCGGGCAAGACGACGCTGCTCAGGTGTCTGGCTGGGCTCGTCCGCGCCGAGGGCCGGGTCTCGGTCGGCGAGACCGTCTGGCAGGACGAGCGCCGCTTCCTCGCGCCGCACCGCCGCGGCGTCGGATATGTGTTCCAGGAGCCCAGTCTGCTGCCGCACCTGTCGGTCCGCCAGAATCTGGCCTTCGCGAGTCGCCGCGCCGCCCCCGGCGAGGGGCCCAGCTTGACCGAGGTGGCCGAGATGCTGGGCCTCGCGGCCCTGCTCGAGCGCGGGCCGGAGCGGCTCTCCGGCGGCGAGCGGCAGCGGGTCGCCATCGCCCGCGCGCTGCTGAGCCGTCCCGTGGTCCTGCTGATGGACGAACCGCTCTCGAGCCTCGATTTGGCGAGCAAGGCCGAGGTGATGCCCTACCTGGAAGACCTGCATCGCCGTCTGCGGCTGCCGGTGATCTACGTCAGCCACGACGCGGCCGAGGTCGCCAGGCTGGCCGACCGGGTGGTCCGGATGCGCCATGGCCGCCTGGGTCCGATGGTCGAGGTGCGACCGGAGCGGCGCGCCGCGAAGGGTCCTCTGACGCTGATGACCCCTGGGCAGGTCGAGGCGCTGGCGCGGGCGGCGCTCGCCGCGGGCATTGAGCCCGCCGCGGCGGAGGAGGCGTGAGATGGCCGGCGACAAGGCCCTGAGCGTCAGCGTCGCCCTGCGGCGGGGGCTCTCGCCTCGCATCAGCTTGCAGCGCGTGGCCCTCATCGAGGCGGTCGACGATCTCGGCTCGATCGCCGCCGCCGCCAAGCGCGTGGGCCTCAGCTACAAGGGCGCGTGGGATGTGGTCCAGGCGCTGAACAACCTCTTCGAGACGCCGCTGATCGAGGCCGCCGCCGGCGGGCGGAGCGGCGGGGCGGCGCGGGCCACGCCGCGCGGACGCCAGGTCGTCATCGCCTTCCACCGCGTCCAGAGCGAGATCGACGCGGCGCTCGCCAAGCTGGAGGCCGGCCTGGCGGGCGAGACGGCGAGGGACCTCTTCTGGAGCTTGGGCATGCGGACGTCGGCGCGGAACGCCCTGCGAGGCGAGATCAGCCACATCGCCGAGAGCGCGGTTTCGAGCGAGGTGGTCTTGCGGATCGCCGACGGCGTGGAGATCGTCGCGATCCTCACCCGCCGCAGCGTCGAGGATCTGGCCCTTCGGGTTGGCGCGCCGGCGGTCGCCCTGATCAAGTCGAGCTTCGTCCTGCTGGCCAAGGGCGAGAACCTGAAGACTTCCGCCCGCAACCAGATCAGCGGGCGCGTCGCCGCCCGCGAGGACGGGGCGGTCAACAGCGAAGTGGTCGTCGATATCGGCGGCGGCAAGACGCTCGTCGCCACCATCACCGTCGAGAGCGCTCAGGCTCTGGAGATCGAGTGCGGCGACCCGATCACGGCGCTGATCAAGGCGCCCCACGTGATCCTCGCGGTGGAATAAGATGGCCTCGCCGTGCGCGCGGCAGTCCGCGACCCCGAGCCGCACCCTCAGGCGCGAACCTTGGCCGCGTAAAATTCGCGCGCGACGGGAGAGCGCACACTGCTCTTTAAGCCTTGAATTCGACTATGGGGCAGGGCACACGAGGCGAAGAAGCCTACCGGAAATCGTAGCGACTCGACGCACAATCAGGGGCGTCGGATGCCGCTGCGGAGGCCGCGGCGGAACCGGACCCTCCAGCCCCCAGTCGTCAGGGCCCTAGATGATCTCATCCCTCTTCGGCGCGATCTCCAACGACATCGCCATCGATCTCGGCACCGCCAACACCCTCATCTACATGAAGGGCAAGGGCATCGTCCTCAACGAGCCCTCGGTGGTCGCTCTCCGCAACGTGGGCGGCCGCAAGGTGGTCCACGCGGTCGGCATCGAGGCCAAGCAGATGCTCGGCCGGACGCCCGGCCACATGGAGGCGATCCGCCCGATGCGCGACGGCGTCATCGCCGACTTCGAAGTCGCCGAGGAGATGATCAAGTACTTCATCCGCAAGGTTCACAACCGCAAGGGCTTCGTGAATCCGAAGGTGATCGTCTGCGTGCCGTCCGGCGCGACCGCGGTGGAGCGCCGGGCGATCAACGATTCCTGCCTCAACGCCGGCGGCCGGCGGGTCGGGCTGATCGACGAGCCGATGGCCGCGGCGATCGGCGCAGGCCTGCCGATCCACGAACCGACGGGCTCGATGGTGGTCGATATCGGCGGCGGCACCACCGAGGTGGCCGTGCTGTCGCTCTCCGGCATCGTCTATTCGCGCTCCGTCCGCGTCGGCGGCGACAAGATGGACGAGGCGATCATCTCCTACATGCGCCGCAACCATAACCTGCTGATCGGCGAGACAACCGCCGAGCGGATCAAGAAGGAGATCGGCACCGCTCGCGCACCGGCCGACGGCGAGGGCCTCTCCATCGAGGTCAAGGGCCGCGACCTGATGCAGGGCGTGCCGCGCGAAGTGCGCATCTCCGAGAAGCAGGCCTCCGACGCGCTCTCAGAGCCGGTCGGCCAGATCGTCGATGCGGTGAAGATGGCGCTGGAGGCGACCCCGCCGGAGCTCGCCTCCGACATCGCCGACAAGGGCATCATGCTGACCGGCGGCGGCGCGCTGCTGCGCGGCCTCGACGCCGAGATCCGCGACCACACCGGCCTGCCGGTGACGGTGGCCGACGATCCCCTGTCCTGCGTGGCGCTCGGCTGCGGCAAGGTGCTCGAACATCCGAAATGGATGAAGGGCGTGCTCGAATCCACGCTAGCCTAGGGCCTCGCGACTCACGCGCATTGGGCGACGGGGGGCTGTCGCGAACGCCGTTGAAGACGAGGATCCCAGGTGTCCCTTCGGGAGAGTCCGTTCGGTGAGCTGAAGGTCCCGCTGACCTGGACGGCCGGCGTGGCCGTGGCGGTGGCGATCGTCGCCGCGATCGCGCTCCTGGTCTCCGACCGCCGCGACAGCTTCCGCGCCGAGGCCTATGGCGCGACCCGCGGCGTGGCCGACCAGGTGCTGGCGCCGGCGGGCGATGCGCTCTCGGCGCCCGGCCGCTGGACCGGCGCCGGCATCGACACTATCAAGGGCTACTTCTTCGCCGTCTCCGAGAACCGCCGGCTGAAGGCCGACCTGAAGGAGATGAGCCAGTGGCGCGACGTGGCCCTGGCGCTGCGCAACGAGAACGCGCGCTATCGCACGCTCTTGGGTCTCAAGACCGATCCGCCGATCCCGATGGTCGCCGCCCGCGTGGTCACCGACGCCAGGGGCCCCTTCGCCAACACCCGGCTGGCCAACGCCGGGCGCGAGAAGGGCGTCAAGGTCGGCAATCCGGTGATGAGCGAGAACGGCCTGGTCGGCCGCATCATAGGCGTCACCGAAGGCGCGAGCCGCGTCCTGCTGCTCACCGACACCGCCTCGAAGGTGCCGGTGATGATCGATCGCACCAATGCGCGGGCCATCCTGACCGGCGACGGCGGTCCCAATCCCAAGCTCGAGTACCTGCGCGGCGAGAGCCCTGTGAAGGAAGGCGACCGGGTGATCACCTCCGGCGACGGCGGGGTGATTCCGCGCGGCTTGCCGGTGGGCACGGCGGTAAGGGGCCTCGACGGCCGTTGGCGGGTGGTGCTCGCCTCCGACAAGTCGCCGATCGATTTCGTGCGCGTGCTGCTGTTCCAGGACTTCACCCAGCTGGTCAACCAGCGCGAGCTCGCCGAGCGAGAAGTCCCGCCGCCGACCGCCGGCGCGCTGACCATCGCCCCGCAGCCCGCCGTTCCGCCGGCGATCGGCGCGAAGCCTGCCGCCCCGCCGGCGGTGAAACCCGCCGACGCCGCATCGAAGCCTGCCGCGGCGTCGGCTCCGAGGCCGGTTTCGGGCGCCGAGAAGGCCGCGCGCCCGGGCGAGAAGCCGTCCACCGTCAAGCCGTCCACCGTCAAGCCGGCCGCCGCCAAGCTCCCGGCCAAGCCACCGCCCTCCAAGGCAGTCAGCGCCAAGGCGCCGGTCGGCGCCAAGTCGCCGGCAGGACCGAAGCCGGCGGCCAGGGCCGAGCCGAATGCGCCCTCCGATGCGGAGGAGCCGCCCACGTGAGCGCCGTCCGCTCGCTCGAACCCTGGCGCTGGATCGGCGTCCCGATGCTCCAGGTGCTGGGCGTGACGATCCTGTTCGGCATCCCCTTGCGCATCTGGGGCCTGCAGCTTCCGGAGCCGGTCTTCCCCATGGCCGCCGTGTTTGCCTGGGGGGTGATCCGCCCCTCGGTGATCGCCCCGGCGGCCATCGTGCTCATGGGCCTGTTGCTCGACGTCTTCTGGGGCGGGCCGTTCGGGCTCTGGGCGCTCTGCCTGCTGGTCGCCTACGGCGTGGTGCTGGCCAGCCGCAGCATGATCTCCGGCCAGGGCCGCGCCGCGCTGTGGGGCTTCTACGCCGTGGTGACCGCCCTCGCGTTCGGGGTCGGAGTGATAGTGGCCGGCGTCAAGGACAAGAACCTGCCGGGCCTCATCCCGCTGGCTTGGCAATACCTCGCCACAATCGTCCTCTATCCATTTGCAAACCGGCTGATCGAGATGTTCGAAGACGCCGACGTGCGGTTCCGTTAGGGGCGACGGCGATGGCCGAACCCGCCATCTTCTTCGAGGAGGTGAACGAGCGGCAGGGCGTGTTCCACCGCCGCGCCTTCCTGCTGGGCGGCTTCGCGGGCGTCGGCCTGCTGGCGCTCGGCGGCCGGCTGGCCCAGCTGCAGCTCCTAGAGACCCAGCGTTACGAGAAGCTCTCGGCTTCGAACCAATTCAACTTCAAGCTGGTGCCGCCGCCGCGCGGCCTGATCGTCGACCGCGGCGGGGTGATCCTCGCCTCGAACCGACCGAACTTCCGGTTGATGGTGGCGCGCGACAAGGGCGTCGACGTGCCGGCGACGCTGGCGATCCTCGCCGACTTCGTGCCGCTCGACGACAAGCGCCAGGCCCGCCTCGTCAAGGACATCGCCAACTCGCCCAAGCGCACTCCCGTCGAGGTGATGGAGGACATGAGCTGGGAGCAGTTCAGCGCGATCAACTTGCGTGCGCCCGAGCTGCCCGGCGTCACCGCCGACATGGGCGAGGTGCGCGTCTATCCGCACGGCGGCGCCTTCGCCCACGTCGTGGGCTACGTGGCCAAGGTCAACAAGGACGACATCACCGACACCGGCCCGAATTCCGAGCCGATCATGTACAACCCGGGCTTCCGGATCGGCAAACAGGGGGTCGAGAAGGCCTACGACCTCGACCTGCGCGGCCAGCCCGGCGCGCAGAAGGTGGAGGTCGACTCCAATGGCCGCGAGGTGCGCCACGACCCGAACGGCGACATTCCGGCCGTCCCCGGCAAGGAGATCAGGCTCACGCTCGACGCCGACGTCCAGCTCCGCGCGGAGCAGGTGTTCGGCGAGGAGAGCGGGGCGGCGGTGATGATGGACTGCCGCTCGGGCGACATCCTGTGCATGTTCTCCGGGCCGAGCTTCGATGCGAACCGGTTCGTGCGCGGCCTCACCGCCGCGGAGTACCAGGCGCTGGCCCAATACGAGCGCAAGCCGCTGTTCAACAAGGCGCTGACCGCCACCTATCCGCCCGGCTCGACCTTCAAGACCATGGTCGCGCTGGCGGCGCTGGACGCCGGCTACGATCCCCGGACGGTCCACGTCTGCAACAAGGTCTGGTTCTGGGGCGGGCGCCCCTGGCACTGCGACGAGGCGCATGGCGCGCAGGACCTGAAGGGCGCGATCGCCACCTCCTGCGACATCTATTTCTACCAGTGCGCGCTTTGGGTCGGGCCCGACCGGATCGCGCAGATGGCGCGCAAGTTCGGCCTCGGCCAGATCTTCGACATCGGCATTCCGGGACAGAAGGCGGGCCTGGTGCCCGACACCGCCTACAAGCGCCGCACCTTCAAGAAGGACCCTGTCTGGCATCCGGGCGAGACGCCCTCGATGGGCATCGGCCAGGGCTACACGCACCTCAATCCGCTGCAGCTCTGCGTTCAGGCGTCACGCATCGCCAACGGCCAGAAGGCCCTGCATCCGAGGCTGGTGCGCTCGATCGGCGGGGTCGAGCAGAAGTCCGGCGCCGCCTGGGGCGAGCTGGAGGTCGACAAGGCGCACCTGCAGTTCGTGCGCGACGCCATGGCCGCGGTGACCACCGGCCACGGCACGGCGGCGGCGGTGGCCGACCTGGGCCTCGGTCCCGATATCAAGATGGCCGGCAAGACAGGCACGGCGCAGGCGGTCGAGTACCACGGCGGCCACGGCGCCCACGGCGCGGTCGGCGAGTGGAAGCTGCGCGACCATGCCTGGTTCATCTGCTTCGCCCCGATCGGCGAGCCGCGGTACGCCATGAGCGTGCTTGTCGAGCACGGCGGCTTCGGCGCCCAGGCCGCGGCCCCCCGGGCGCGGGAGATCATGCGCGTGGCCCTGCTGAAGGACCCTGAGCTCAGGGCGAAGATCGAGAAGCCGCTGCCGCTGCCCGAGGCGCCCTCCGGACCGGCCAGCGGCGACGTGGTGCCCGACCTGCCGCCGACGCCGCTCGATCCCAATTCGCAACCCGGCCTGCCATCAGGAACGCCCGCCGCATGACCGTCTCGGCCCTGACCCGTCCCGGCGAACGCGACCGGCTCATCGTCAAGCTTTCGGAGATCGACTGGATCTTCTGCCTGGCGCTGACGCTTATCGCGGTCGCCGGGATCATGATGCAGTTCTCGATCGCAGGCTCGTCCTGGATGCCCTGGGCGCTGCCGACGCTCGCCCGCTACGTCTTCTTCTTCGGAATCATGATCGCGCTCTCGCTGATCGACCTGCGCGTCTGGTTCGCGCTCGCCTATCCGATCTACGGGCTGGGGCTGCTGTTGCTGATGGCGGTGCTGGTGGTCGGCCACCATGCGCTGGGCGCCACGCGCTGGATCCAGCTCGGCCCCGTCCAGATCCAGCCGTCGGAGATCATGAAGATCGGCCTGGTGCTGGCCCTGGCGCGCTTCTACCACAGCGCCTCCAGCCGGACCGCGACCTTCTCCTGGTGGCTGCTCTGGCCCGCCCTGCTCATCCTCGTGCCGGTCGCGCTGGTCGCCAAGCAGCCGGACCTCGGCACGGCGCTGCTGATCCTGCTGACCGGCGTGCTGGTGGTGATCCTGGCCGGGCTCTCTTGGCGGGTGATCGCCGCCGGCGGACTGGGCGCGGCGGTGCTTGCGCCGCTCGTCTACTTCTTCGCCATGCACGACTACCAGCGCCAGCGGATCCTCACCTTCCTCAATCCGGAGGAGGACCCGTCCGGCGCGGGTTACCACACGCTGCAGTCGTCGATCGCCATCGGCTCCGGCGGTCTCTTGGGCAAGGGCTATGGCCTGGGTTCGCAGAGCCAGCTCAACTTCCTGCCCGAGAAGCAGACCGACTTCATCTTCGCCACGCTCGCCGAGGAGTTCGGGTTCGTGGGCTGCGCTTTCCTGCTCGCCCTCTACGCGGCGGTGATCTTCATGGCGCTCCGAACCGCCTACATTTCCCACAGCCATTTCGGGCGGCTCGCCGCAGCGGGCGTCACGGTGACCTTCGCCCTCTATGTGCTGATCAATGGCTCGATGGTGATGGGCCTGGCGCCCGTCGTGGGCGTGCCGATGCCGTTGCTCTCCTACGGCGGCACGGTGATGCTGACGGTGATGGTCGGCTTCGGCCTCGTCCAGGCCGTGCGCGTGCACCGCTACTCCGAAGTCACCAGCGGCAAGGGCGCGCTGCTCTAGCCGCAGGGCCGCCGCGCGATCTCGTCCGCGAGCGCATCGATCCGCGCCATCAGCCGCGCGTGGCGCGTCCCGATCCGCCGCAAGGCCCCGCTTCAGAAGGGCTCGAAGCAGTCGTAGTTGCGCTGGCGGCGGAT
>NZ_JAICYI010000032.1 GCF_025934275.1 Phenylobacterium sp. | reverse complement strand
TGCTGCGCAACGAGGACGGCGATTCGGTCAGCGAAGACGACCTCCGCGCCGTGGCCGCCTGGCTCGACAACAAGGGCAAGGTCGAGCACGAGATCAGCTTCCGGCCGGCCCGCGTACTGATGCAGGACTTCACCGGCGTGCCCGCGGTGGTCGACCTCGCCGCCATGCGCGACGCCATGACCAGCCTCGGCGCCAACCCCGAGAAGATCAACCCGCTGGCGCCAGTGGATCTGGTCATCGACCACTCGGTGATGGTCGACTTCTTCGGCACGCCCAAGGCGTTCGAGCAGAACGTGGCCAAGGAATACGAGCGCAACCTGGAGCGCTACAACTTCCTGCGCTGGGGCTCCTCGGCGTTCAACAGCTTCCGGGTCGTGCCTCCGGGCACCGGCATCTGTCACCAGGTGAACCTGGAATACCTGGCCCAGACTGTCTGGACCAAGGAGGAGGACGGCGTCGCGACCGCCTATCCGGACACGCTGGTGGGCACCGATTCGCACACCACCATGGTCAACGGGCTATCGGTGCTGGGCTGGGGCGTGGGCGGCATCGAGGCCGAGGCGGCCATGCTCGGCCAGCCGATCCCGATGCTGATCCCCGAGGTCATCGGCTTTCGGCTCGACGGCAAGCTGCCGGAGGGGGCGACCGCCACCGACCTGGTGCTGACGGTGACCCAGATGCTGCGCAAGAAGGGCGTGGTCGGAAAGTTCGTGGAGTTCTATGGGCCCGGCCTTGCCAACCTGACGATCGAGGATCAGGCGACCATCGCCAACATGTCGCCGGAGTACGGCGCCACCTGCGGCTTCTTCCCGGTCACCCACTCGACGATCGAGTACCTGAAGGCCACCGGCCGCAATCCGGCCCACGTGGCGCTGGTCGAGGCCTACGCCAAGGAACAGGGCATCTGGCGCGAGGCCACCGACCCCGATCCGGTGTTCACCGACACGCTGCTGCTGGAGCTCGCCGAGGTGAAGCCCTCGCTCGCCGGGCCGAAGCGGCCGCAGGACCGGGTGCTGCTCGCCGACGCCAGCCGCGAGTTCACGGAGGCGATGACCGAAGAATTCGGCAAGGGCGACGAGCTCGCCAAGCGCGTGGCTGTGGACGGCGAAAATTTCGACCTGGGCCATGGGGACGTGGTGATCGCCGCCATCACCTCCTGCACCAACACCTCCAACCCCTCGGTGCTGATCGCCGCCGGCCTGGTGGCCAAGAAGGCGGTCGAGAAAGGGCTGCAGGTGAAGCCCTGGGTGAAGACCTCGCTGGCGCCCGGCTCGCAGGTGGTCACCGACTACCTGAAAGCCGCGGGGCTGACCAAGCACCTCGATGCGCTGGGCTTCAATCTGGTCGGCTACGGCTGCACGACGTGCATCGGAAACTCCGGCCCGCTGCCGGAGCCGATCTCGCAGGCGGTGAACAAGAACGACCTGGTCGCGGTCTCGGTGCTGTCGGGCAACCGCAACTTCGAAGGCCGCGTGAACCCCGACGTGCGCGCCAACTACCTGGCCTCGCCGCCGCTGGTGGTGGCCTATGCGCTCGCCGGCTCGATGCAGGTGAACGTCGCCGAGGACCCGCTGGGCGAAGGCAAGGACGGCAAGCCGGTCTACCTGAAGGACATCTGGCCCTCGGCCGAGGAGGTCTCGGTCCTTCAGCGCAAGCACGTGCACGAGAAGATGTTCGCCACCCGCTACGGCGACGTCTTCAAGGGCGACAAGAACTGGCAGGGGATCAAGGTCGCGGGCGGCAAGACCTACGCCTGGGACATGGGCTCCACCTACGTGCAGAACCCGCCCTACTTCCAGGGCATGGGCATGGAGCCGGAGGCCGTGAAGGACGTCATCGAGGCGCGCGTGCTCGGCGTCTTCGGAGACTCCATCACCACCGACCACATCTCGCCCGCCGGCTCGATCAAGGCCACCTCGCCGGCCGGGGTCTATCTCCGCGATCATCAGGTGCCGCAGTCGGAGTTCAACTCCTACGGGGCGCGGCGGGGCAATCACGAGATCATGATGCGCGGCACCTTCGCCAATATCCGCATCCGCAATCGCATCACCCCCGACATCGAGGGCGGAGTGACCAAGCACTTCCCATCCGGCGAGGTGATGTCGATCTACGACGCGGCCATGCGCTACCAGGCCGAGGGCCGACCGCTGGTGGTGTTCGCGGGCAAGGAGTACGGCACCGGCTCGTCGCGCGACTGGGCGGCCAAGGGCACCAAGCTCCTGGGCGTGCGGGCGGTGATCGCCGAGAGTTTCGAGCGCATCCACCGTTCGAACCTGGTCGGCATGGGCGTGCTGCCGCTGCAGTTCACGCAGGAGGGCTGGCACAAGCTTGGCCTCACCGGCGAGGAGATCGTCTCGATCCGCGGCCTCTCGGACCTCAGCACGAAGAAGCAGTTGATCGTCGAGCTCTACCGACCCTCCGACGGGCGGATCGCACGGTTCCCGGTGCGCTGCCGGATCGATACGCCGACCGAGCTCGAATACTTCAAGAACGGCGGCGTCCTGAACTATGTGCTCCGCAACCTCGCGCGGCACGCCGCCTGAGGCGAACCGCGCGCCGGGTCGGCCGGCCCGGGCGCCTTGCCTGGGCCGCCGCCTCAACCTACTCACACCATGTTGAAACGCCCCGCGTCCATATCTCCGCTTAATTGCGCCCCGATGCGGACCGCGGCGCTCTTCAGCCTGATCCTCGCCGCCCTGCCGTGCGCCGCGGCGGCCAAGACGCCGGTGGTGGTCGAGCTCTACACAGCCCAGGGCTGCGGCTCCTGCGGCCCGGCGGACGCCTATGTGGCCAAGCTCGCCGAGCGGCCGGGCGTGCTCGTGCTCACCTTCCCGGTGGACTACTGGGACTACCTCGGCTGGACCGACACCTTCGCCAAGCCGGAGTTCGCCGACCGGCAGAAGGCTTATGTGGCGAAGCTCTCGCTGCGCGAGCCCTACACCCCGCAGGTGGTGATCGACGGCCGCCTGCAGGCCACCGGGCTCAGGACCGAGCACATCGACAAGCTCGTCAAGGAAGCAGCCAAGACCCCGCTCGATCCGCCCGACATGAAGTTCATCGCCGGCGGCAAGCGGGTGGACGTGGGTTCCGGCCGCGCGCCTCAGGGCGGCGCCGACGTCTGGCTGATCCGCTACGATCCGCGCGAGCAGGACGTGGCGGTGAAGAGCGGCGACAACCGCGGCCAGACGCTGGTGCAGAAGAACGTCGTGCGCGAGATGGCCAGGCTGGGCGCCTGGAAGGGCCGGCCGCGAGCCTACAAGCTGCCGGCGGCGAGCGAAGATGGGTTGAAGACGGTGGTCGTCGTGCAGCAGGCCCACGGCGGCCGGATCCTCGGCCTCCTCCAGCAGAAGGACTGAGGCCGGGCCAGGCTGCTTGCGCCTCCGGGAGACTCCCAAAATGCAAAGCCCGCGCGGCCGGAGAGGGACGCCGCGCGGGCTCACATTGGGGGAGGAGAAAGTAGCTGTCGGTCGATCGGGACGCCGATCCAGGGGGGCTGGGGGGGCTGTTCAGGATCCGGGATCCGCACCGCCGACCAACCGACCCTCGCAAGATCGGGGTCGCATCTGGCGCGCGCGGGACCGAAATAAGGTCATTTCGGGGCGCGGGACGGCCGGTGTTGCGGGGCCGTGTCAAAGCGATCGGCCGCAACCCCGCGCTCTGGCGCACGTTGCGGAATCCAGTCTAGGCTCAAGGTCAATGGCTTTCGATCCGCCCTACGCGCAGCCCCGGTCGGCGCGCGTCTTCTTCGAGCGACGCGAGCTCGACCGGCTCCTTTCCCTTTATGGCCGAATGGTCGCCGCCGGCGAGTGGCGCGACTATGCGATCGACGGCCTGTCCGACGCGGCGGTGTTCTCGGTGTTCAAGCGCGCCTCCGAGGCGCCGCTCTACCGGATCGAGAAGCATCCGGCCTTGGCGCGGCGGCAGGGCGCCTGGGCGGTGGTGGGCCAGGGCGGCCACATCCTCAGGCGCGGCCACGACCTTGAGCAGGTGCTGCGCTTCTTCGAGCGCGGGCGTTTCAGCGTGGTGGACTAGACGTCCGCCTGGACTCCGGAGCCTCGGAGTCCGAAACTTTGGCCCTCACGTCGTCAGGAGTCCGGCCATGTCGGTGGCGAGCCTTCCCAAACTTTCCAAGCACGTCCCGCTGCGCGAGGCGCGCCGGACCGAGTACCGAAGCTTCAGCGTCACGCCGATCGCCCCGCACATCGGCGCCGAGATCCGCGGGCTGGATCTGGCCCGTCTCACGCCCGAGCAGATCGCGGACGTCAAGGCCGCCTGGGCCGACTGGCTGGTGCTGGTGTTTCGCGACCAGAGCCTCACGCGCGAGCAGCACAAGGCGTTCGGCCGGCATTTCGGGCGCCTGCACGTGCACCCGATGCATCACGGCCGGCCCGACCAGGACCCCGAGATCCTGGTGGTGAAGACCACCGCGCAGTCGCCGTACACGGCGGGCGAGGCCTGGCACACCGACGTCAGCTGCGATGCGATCCCGCCGCTCGGCTCGGCGCTCTACATCACCGAGACTCCCGAAAGCGGCGGCGGCGACACCCTATTCGCCAACATGTACATGGCCTGCGAGATGCTCTCCCCGCCGATGAAGGCGTTCCTGGAGGGCCTCGATGCGGTCCACG
The DNA here is from genome assembly GCF_025934275.1 of Phenylobacterium sp. Classification (GTDB taxonomy): domain Bacteria; phylum Pseudomonadota; class Alphaproteobacteria; order Caulobacterales; family Caulobacteraceae; genus Phenylobacterium. The sequence goes on along the minus strand of NZ_JAICYI010000032.1, from coordinate 34,297 downwards.
ACGGGGCCATGCCCTACATCGGCAACTATGGCTCCAAGGCCCCCGAGGGCGGCTATCCGCGACATGAGCATCCGGTGATCACCCGCCATCCCGTGACCGGCCGCGAGGTGCTCTACGTGAACTCCGGCTTCACCACCCACATCGCCGGCCTGCAGCGGTGGGAGAGCCGGGCGGTCCTCGACATGTGCTTCGACCTCCTGAAACGCGAGCCGAAGCTGCACTGCCGGGTGCGCTGGGAGCCGAACACGCTGACGCTCTGGGACAACCGCTGCACCCAGCACCACTCGGTATGGGACTACTATCCCTATTCCCGCTACGGCGAGCGCGTTTCGATCGTGGGGGAGGAGCCGCCGGCCCGCTGATGCGAAAAGCCCCGGCGGAGCATCCGCCGGGGCTGGTCGTCTTCTTGCTCCGGGTTCCGGCCTAGCGGCGGTTGCCCATCAGGCTGAGCAGGAATTGGAAGAGGTTGATGAAGTTGATGTAGAGGCTGAGCGCGCCGTAGTTGGTGGCCACCGCCAGCGACGAGGCGTCGCCGCCCAACTGGTAGTAGGTCATCTTCAGGCGCTGGGTGTCGTAGGCCACGAGGCCCGCGAAGATCAGCACGCCGAGCACGCTGATGATGAAGAACAGCCCCGCCGGATGCCAGAACATGGAGACCAGCGAGGCGATGATCAGTCCCCACACGCCCATGATCAGGAAGCTGCCGAAGCCGGTCAGGTCGCGCTTGGTGGTGTAGCCGAACAGGCTCAGCACGCCGAAGGCGCTGGCGGTGATCAGGAACGTCGAGGCGACCGAGGTGCCCGTGTAGGCCAGGAGCCATACGCCGAGCCCCGCGCCGATCGAGGCGACCACCGACCAGTAGACGATGCCGGAAGCCTTGGGGCTGGTGTTGCGCATGAACATGGCGCCCAGCAGGATCGCCAGCGGTAGGAAGCGGATCAGCGTGCCCAGGCCGGTGAATCCGACGAGCCGGCCCTCAGGGCTGACGACGTAGAGCAGCTGCTGCACCGGCGCGTAATCGGCCGTCAGCCAGGCGAGCCCTGCGGAAAGAAGCAGGCCCAGCGCCATCTTGTTGTAGACGCCGAGCATGAAGCTGCGAAGTCCCGCGTCCACCGACATGTCGGCGCGGTCCGCGGGGACCGAGCGCGCGTAGCCGCGGTTGAAGTCGCTCATTTGAGGCAAAGCCCTCTGATTCGAACGCCCAAAGCGGGCGCAGACGAAATATCGGGTCCGCTTGAGGCGGAAGCAAGGCCCTACGTTCCGAGGGGTTGTCCCGCCACCGGCCGGCGCTAAAGGGAGCCATGATCCGCCTGTTCGCCGCGCTCGCGCTTCCCGCGGAGATCGCCGCCGCCCTCGCCCGCCGCCAGCGCGGCGTCGATGGCGCGCGCTGGCGTCCGCCGGAGTCGCTGCACGTGACGTTGAGGTTCTTCGGCGACATCGCCGAGAACGTGGCCCGCGACCTCGACGCGGAGCTCGCGGCGCTGAACGGCGGCGGCTTCGAGATCGGTCTGGAGGGCGCGGGCGCGTTCGGCGAAGGACGCGACATCCACGCGATCTGGGCGGGCGTCGCGGACAGCGCGCCGCTCAGGCGCCTCGCCAAGGCCTGCGAGACGGCCGCGCGGCGGGCGGGACTGAAGCCCGATGGGCGCCACTACCGGCCGCACGTGACGCTCGCCTACCTGCGTCGGCCCGATCCGGCCGCGGTGGCGAGCTGGATCCAGGCCAACAACCTCCTGAAGTCGCCGCCGATCGCCGTCGACCGGTTCGGCCTCTACTCGAGCCATCAGACCAAGGAGGGCTCCGCCTACCGCCTGGAGGCGGAGTATCCGCTGTGATCACTCCCTATTGATCAAGAGCGGGTTTCAGGCCTCGACGGCGTGGTCCTTCAGCACGCCCAGGGGGACGATGGCGAGGGTCTCCTCGTGGGTCGCCTCGAGCACCACCTGGGGCGCGGCGCCGGCATCGAGCGCCTCCTTCCAGCGCGGCGCGCACAGGCACCAGCGGTCGCCCGGCTTCAGACCGGGGAATTGCGCCTCCGGCAGCGGCGTGGACAGGTCGTTGCCGACAGCCTTGGAGAAGGCCAGGAACTCGGCGGTCATCACCGCGCACACGGTGTGCATGCCGGTGTCCTCGTGGCTCGTCTCGCAGCAGCCGTTGCGGAAGAAGCCGGTCATCGGCTGCGCGGAGCAAGGCGCAAGCTCGCCGCCCAGCACGTTGCGGGCGGACGGGTCGTAGCGAGTGGTCATGCGGCCATCCTAGCGGCTAAAGCTTGGGCCCTCCATGCGCGAAGGAGCTCCGGATGAATCAGTCCCGTCCCCGCCGCAGCGCGCTCTATCTGCCGGGCTCGAACCCGCGCGCGATCGAGAAGGCGCGAACGCTGCCCTGCGACGTGGTGATCCTCGACCTGGAGGACTCCGTCGCCCCGGAGGCCAAGGAGGACGCCAGGGGGCTGGCCTGCGAGGCGGTGCGGGCCGGCGGCTTCGGCCCGCGCGAGGTGGTGATCCGCGTGAACGGCCTCGACACGCCCTGGGCTGAGGCGGATCTGCAGGCCGCCGTGGCGGCGGGCCCCGACGCCGTCCTGCTGCCCAAGCTGGCCTCCGCGCAGGACGTGGCGAGCCTGGCCGCCGCGGCGGGCGGGCGCACACGCCTTTGGGGCATGATCGAGACCTGCCAGGCCATCCTGCGGTTGGACGCGCTTGGCCAGGCGAGCCGCGAGCGCGGCGTAGCCGTCTGGGTGATCGGGGCCAATGACTTGGTCAAGGAGATGCGCTGCCGGCCGGGCGTGGAACGCGCGCCGCTCGCGCCGGCGCTGTCCCTGGCGGTGATGGCCGCGCGGGCGAACGGCATCGCCATCCTCGACGGGGTCTACAACGACATCCCCGACCTGGAGGGCTTGTCGCGGGAGTGCGAGCAGGGCATGCGGCTGGGCTTCGACGGCAAGAGCCTGATCCATCCGAGCCATCTGGAGACCGCCAACCGCGTCTTCGCCCCGGCGCCGGAGGAGGTGGCCTGGGCGCGCACGGTGGTCGCCGCCTACCGTCAGGCGGAGAACGCCGGGAAGGGGGTGATCAAGGTGGACGGCCGAATGGTCGAGCGGCTGCACCTGGCGCAGGCGGAGCGGCTCATCGCCGTCGCCGAGGCGATCGCCGCTCATGCCTCCTGAGACATGCGCGCCGCTGTCCTGCCGCTGATCGCCCTCATGGCGGCCGCGCCTGGCGCGCCCGCCGCGAGGCCGGCTGCGCCGCCGGCCCCGGACGGCTACGACGCCCGCGTGCGCGCCGCCTTCCGGGCGGCGGAGGCTTTCCAGGGCCCGCTCGACGGCGGTTGGACGCTATCGACCCGCAACGGCTTGGCCTTCGGTCTTCAACTCGTCGATCACGACGGCAAGCTGGAAGGAACCTGGCGCGACCTGCGCCGGCCGGGCGCCTTGGGCGCAGGCGGCTTCGTGGAGGTGCTCGAGCGGAGCGCCTCCAAGGTCAGGCTGCGCTTCCAGCCGAGTGGCGACCTGCCGATCAGCCTCTTGCTGCATCCCTCCGCGGACCACGGGTGGTCGGGTGAGCTGAGGCGCGGCGACCAGGAATTCACCTTTGTTCTGAAGCGTGCGTCGCCCTAGAGCCCGAGCGTGGCGCGCGCCACGGCGATGGCGCGGTCGAGGTCATCCGGCGCATAAAGCTGCGGTTCGCCCGCACCCCACACCGGGGCCGGCCAGGCGGCGTCGTCCAGGCGGCGGCCCACCACATGGACGTGCAGCTGCGCGGTGATGTTGCCGAGCTGTCCGATGTTGAGCTTGGTCACTTCGTGGTCGAGCGCCCTGCCCACCGCGCGGACCGCGTGGCCGGCCGAGAGGATCTCCTCCATCAGCAGCCGACGCTCGTCGGGGTGCAGATCCTCCAGCTCGCGCGCGCCGCCGACCCGCGGCACCAGCACGATCCAGGGGAAGCGGCCGTCGGCCTGCAGCCGCGCGTGGCACAGCGCCAGGTCGCCGAGCGCCTCGGAGGTGGCCAGGAAGGCGGCCGCGAGCTCGAACATGGCCCGCTTCAGCACGAACCGGGGCGCCGCGCCACGGCTATCTCGCAGGGCTCCATTGCGGCAGGCCCGCCGCTGCGTTAGGGACCCGCGACCCGCGCCCGGCGCACGTCCTCAAGATCATCAGTGGAGCATCTCATGGCGAGCAAGCAGCCCATCCGCGTGGCGGTGACCGGGGCGGCCGGCAACATCGGCTACGCCCTGCTGTTCCGCATCGCCGCGGGCGAGATGCTGGGCGAGGACCAGCCGATTATCCTGCAGTTGCTGGAGATCCCCGCGGAAGGGCCGCAGAAGGCGCTGAAGGGCGTCGCCATGGAGCTGGAGGACTGCGCCTTCCCGCTGCTCACCGACATGGTGCTGACCGACGACGCCAGGGTCGCCTTCCGTGACGCCGCCTGGTGTCTGCTGGTCGGCTCCAAGCCGCGCGGACCCGGCATGGAGCGCGCCGACCTGCTGAAGGACAACGGCAAGATCTTCGTGGCGCAGGGCAAGGCGATCGACGAGGTCGCGGCCGACGACGCTCGCGTCGCGGTGGTCGGCAACCCTTGCAACACCAACTGCATGATTGCCGCCAGCCAGGCCAGGCGCCTGCCAAAGGAGCGGTTCACGGCCATGGTGCGGCTCGACCAGAACCGCGGCCAGGCGCTGCTCGCCCGCAAGGCGCGCGTGCCGGTCGAGGAGGTCAGCGAACTGTTCATCTACGGCAACCACTCGCCGACGATGTTCGCCGACTTCACCCACGCCAAGATCCGCGGCAAGCCGGCGGCCGAGGTCATCGGCGACCGCGCCTGGCTGGAGACCGAGTACCTGCCGACCGTCGGCAAGCGCGGGGCGGTGGTGATCGAGGCGCGCGGCCAGAGCTCGGCGGCCTCGGCGGCCAACGCCCTCATCGGCCACGTCCGCGATCTCGCGACGCCGGGCCGGCTGCACGCCGTCGCAGTGCCCTCGCAAGGCCGCTATGGCTTCGCCGAGGGCGTCTGGGCCGGCATGCCCGTCCGCACCACGGCCGACGGGTACGAGGTCGTGACCAGCTATCAGATGGACGACTTCGCCAAGTCGAAGATCAAGATCACCAACGACGAACTGGTCGCCGAGCGCGAGACGGTGAAGGAGATGCTCGGTTAGCCGCCCGGACCATCGCCGTCCTCGGGCGGCCCGTCCGGCTGCTCCGCAATCTGGTTCAGCTCGTCGATGCGCTGCTGATAGACCTCGGCGAGCGCGCGGCGGGAGTGGCGCGCGGCATCCTCGCGGATCGCCAGCCAGTCGCGCTGGTCGGCGCGGATCGCGCCGGGCGGCGCGCCGGAGGCCAGGGCGCGCCGGTAGGCGCGCGAGAGCTCGCGGTCGGCCGCCGCAAGGCCCGGATCGCCGCAGACCATCGCCTCGGCGCCGGGCCGCGCGGTCGCGCAATCAAAGCTGGCGCGCGGGCCTGGCGCGCGCTGGAGGACGGCCGGAGGCGCCGGCACGGCCGGCGACGGCGGTGAAGCCGTCCGGTCGACACGAGGCGCGGGGATCGGAGCCGGGGCGGTTTGCGAGACATCCTCGGCCGGCGGCGTCACGGGGCCGAACGTCGGCGGGGCCTGGACCTGCGCGGGTCGGGCGGGGGCCTGCGGCAGGACGTCGAGTTTGCCGCCCTGCGGCTGCGGTTGCGGCGCGGGATGCTCCACCTCGATCGGCACGGCGCGGGCCGGCGCGGCGAGATCCGCCTGCGCAGGACCTGCCCCGGTCTTCAGCGTCGGCCGGGCCCAGAGGCCGAGCGCCAGGCCGAGGGCCACAGCGACCGCGGCCCCCGCGATCAGCTGGTTGCGCGAGATCGCCGGAAGCCGGCGGCGCGGCTCGCGGGGGGCCGGCGCCTCGGGTCCGGGGGCCGCAAACCCGTGGTAGGTCGCGCCGGACCAGGGCTCGCCTGGGCGGTCCATCGGCATCTGGCTGCTCCACACTCTGCTCGCCGGCCTAATCCCTTGAAGGGCTCAGCCGTTGCAAACGCAGCGCTTCAGTCGTGCGGGTTGCGGGCCAGATCCTCCAGCTCGGCGATCCGCGCCTGGTAGACGTCGCGCACGGCCCAGGGCGCCTCGCGCGCGGCGGCCGCCCGCGCGGCCAGCCAGCGCTCCTGCTGGCGGTGAAGCTCGGCGGCGGGCACGCCGGCGGCCTCGGCTTGCTGGTAGGCGCGGTTCATCCGCCGCTCCGCGGCGCCCAGCTCCGGGTCGGCGCAGGCCAGCGCCGCGCCCGGATCGCTCGAGGCGCAGCGCGGCGCGCTGACCAGTCGGATGGATCCTGCACCCTTGAGCGGCCGCGGCGGCTCGGGGGCGGCCTTGGCGCGGTGCGCCGCGGCGGCCCTGGCCAGCGCGTGGGCGAGGATCGCCAACGTCTTCCTGCGGCGGGCTTCCGCCTTGGCTTCTGCGACCGCTTCGGCCCTGGCCTTCGTCCTGGCTTCGGCGAGAGCCCGGGCCTTGGCCTCGGCGAGCGCTTCGGCCTTGGCTTTCGCCTTGGCTTCGGCGAGCGCCCGGGCCCTGGCTTCGGCGCGCGCCTCGGCGAGCGCCTCGGCCTTCTCGCGGGCGCGGGCCTGCGCCGCCAGGCGCTCGGCCTTGCGGCGCTCCGCCTTGGCGAGCGCCTGCGCCCGGGCGGTTTCCGCCAGCCGCTCAGCTTTGCGTTCGGCGCCGGCGCGGACGGCGAGCTGCTCGGCGCGGGCTTCCGCGGCGGCTTCCAGCCTGGCGGCCCGCCGGGCCCGGGCTTCCGCCTGCGCCGCCTTCCTGGCTTCGAGCCGGGCCATCCGCTCGGCTTCGGCGCGCTTGCGTTGCTCGGCGAGGACGGCGGCCTCGGCGTGCTTGCGAGCAGCGGCGGCGGCGGCCGGCTCGGCCGGGCTCACCGCCTCGCCCGCCTGCGGTTCGGGGCGGATCTCGGCGATCCGCAGCAGCGCGGCCTCCGCCGAGACGATCAGGGTATGGGCGAACGGCCGCGCCCGCTCGGCGAAGGAGGGCGCCGGCGCGCGGTCGCCGAGCACCGGCTCGGCCAGGCGCGGCGCGTCGGCGCGCATCAGGCCGTTCGGCGGGCGGCTGGGCGTCGGCCGCGGGGTCGCGAGCGAGGTCACCGGAAGCGGGGCCGGCAGGATCCGCGGTGCGGGCGCGGCGTCAGGATGCGGCGCCATCACCTCGAGAGGCTTGCCGATCGGCGCAGGATTCTCGTCGAAGACGATCTGCAGCTTGCGCTCGCCGGGCGGCGGCGGCTCGGGCGCTGCGGCGACCTTCGGCGTCTCGCCGCGCTCGCCGATCGCAGGCCGCGCCCACAGGCCAAGGCCGACGCCGAGCGCGCAGGCGCCGGCGACGCCGGCCAGCAGCAGGTATCGATGCTTAGGGACGGCGGCCTCGACCGTCTCGTCCACCTCGTCTTGGGCCATGGGCGATACCCCCCGAACGCTGGTCCCTTGACGAACGAAGCCCTGGCCGCTCGCCGCCCTCACGGCCAAGCTGCTTGGGACTACGATCTCTCTCCCAAGACACAATTAGACCCAAATCCTACAGCAACGCCAGAACCTTAAGCGTGGACGGATGGTCTCAGCGCCGCCGTAGGGCGCGCGCGACAACGGCGCGCCGGGCATGCGGCGTGGCCGCTACCACTGCGCGTTCCTGATCGATCCGGCCGGCAATAACATCGAGGCCGGCGTCTACGCCGACGGTTAGATCCAGCCGCGGGCGCGAAGCTCCCGGGCGTAGGTGCGGCTGACCGGCACCTCGGAGCCGTCCTTCAGGGTCAGCGTCGCCCGGCCGTCGCCGCGCCGCGCCTCGACGATGGCGTCGCGCGCCACCCACCAGGAGCGGTGCGCCTGCGCGCCCTCGATCCCGGCCAGCTCGTCGATGGCGTCGGACAAACGCAGCAGGATCAGGTCCTGCCCCTTCGAGGTGTGCAAGCGCAGATAGTGGTCCTCCGCCTCGATGGCCCAGAGCTCGCCGCCGCGCAGCTTCAGCGGCAATCGCTCGAGGAACTTGGGCGGAGCATCCGACGGCGCGGTCACGGCCACGTGGCGGCCCCGGCCGATGAGCACGGCCAGGATCGAGGCGCCGACGCAGATCAGGAGCGTGTCCCAGAGGACGTTAGGCAAGGCGGCGGCGGGGGGCGGGCCGCCGCCGGTGACGGTCGCGCCCAGCCAGACGGTCAGGGCCATGGCAGGCGCCATGATGAGGCCGGCGACCAGGCCCAGCAGGATCACGCCCCGGTTCCAAAACCCGAGCCGCGCCGCAAGACGAACGCTCGCCAGGCCCAGAAGCGAACCGATCCAGGCGTACGCGAAATACTGGCCGATGCGGGCCGCGACCTTCTCGAGCGGCTGGTCGAACGGGCCGAATAGGCTGAGGAAGGTCGCGACGCCGGCGCCCACGGCCAGGACGCGAAGCACGAGGCGGCCGTTGATCGGCGTCGGTCGCGATGCGTGAACCGCGCCGGGCGGCGACTCGCGAAGTTCCTGCGCCGCTTCACGCAAGCCCTGCTGCACCTTTCCGCCGGCTCCTGCAGACCTCGGGGCGACGCGCCGGGCGCGCGTCGCAGACGATCGGAGGAGATGTGTCGGACCAGGCCCTGTCAACCTCGCGCCATGGCGCGCTCCTGCGCCGTTCGATGGGGCGCGCGGCGGTCTATTCCACCCTGGTCGCTGGCGCGATCCTGACGCTGGCGGTCGGTCCCGCCATGCTGCGAAGCGGTCCGGCGTTCATCAGGCTCGGCGCCCATCCGCCGCACGCGCCCGATCTCGGGCCGATCCTTGCCGCATCGCCCGCCATCCAGGTCCACCTCGCGACCGTGTTCGCGGCGCTGGCCTTGACGGCCGTGCTGCTGACGGGCGTCAAGGGCACGCGCCTGCACCGCACGGTGGGCTGGGCCTGGAGCCTGTTCATGCTGGCGACGGCGTTCAGCACCTTCTTCATCCGGGCGGCGCCGATCGGACCGACCTTCCTCGGCTTCGGATTCCTGCATGTTTTCGCGGTGCTGACGCTCATTTCCGTGCCGCGGGCGGTGCTCGCGGCGCGGCGGCACGATGTCGCACGGCACGCCCAGGTGATCAGCGGCTTCGTGGTCGGCGCGCTCGGCATCGCGGGCGTGCTCGCCTTCCTGCCGGGCCGGCTGCTCTGGGCGGTCTTCTTCGGCTAGCGCTCGCCCTGAAAGCGCGTCTAGCTTCCGACAACTTCGCGGCCCATATGTCGGCCCCGAAGTTGGGGGCTCACCCAGGCTAGATGGCCGATCTCGTCTTCCACGATCCGACAGGCAGGCGCGCGCGTCGCGTGCGGCTGATGGGCGGACTCGCCCTGGCCTTCGCCGCGTTCCTTGTGGCGAGCTTCTTCGCGACGCTGGCGTTCGCGCCGCACCTGCCGAGCCTGGCGCTGAAGGACCCGCGCGTCCTGCAGGCGCTGCACCAGGAGAGCGCCCACCGCCTCAAGGGCCGCCGCGAGTGGACCCGCATCCCGCACCCGAAGGCCTTCTACGGCGGCAGCCAGTCGCGGCCGCTGTCGGTGGGCTTCTACGTCTCCGACGACGAACGCTCGCGCGCCTCGCTGGTCGACCACATCGATCAGCTGGACGTGGTCTCCCCGCAATGGATCCGGATCGCGGGCTCGAAGGGCGAGGTGGAGATCACCTCCGACCCGGAGGCCCGCGCCATCATCGGCTCGGCCCGGAAGCCCCCCTCCATCCTGCCCGGCGTCTACAACGCCCGCGAAGGCGTCTTCAACGGCCGCGAGGCCGACGACCTGATCCTTGATCCCGCCGCCCGCAAGCGGCTGGTCCAGAATCTCGTCGACCAGGCCCAGAAGCGCGGCTACGCCGGCTATGTCTTCGACCTCGAGAACCTGACGCCGCAGGCCCAGGCGCTCTATCCCCAGCTGGTGGAGCAGGCCCGCGCGGCGCTGAAGCCGCTCGGCCGGGAAGTCTGGGTGACCGCCCTGTTCGCCGACGACACCGCGCCGGTGAAGCAGCTGCAGGCCGCCTCCGACGCCCTCGTGCTGATGGCCTACGACCAGCACTGGGGCGGCGGCGATCCCGGGCCGGTCGCCGGCCAGGAGTGGTTCGAGCACCAGCTCGAGAAGCGGATGAGCGAGCTCGATCCGGCCCGCACCGTGCTGGCGCTCGGCGCCTACGGCTATGACTGGACGCTTCCGCACGGGAAGCAGAAGGGCTCGGCCGCGGCGATGACCTTCGACGAGGCCACCCAGGCGGCCCACGACTCCGGCGCCCAGCCGGTGATGGACGACACCGAACTCAATCCGCACTTCGCCTACAAGGACGACAGCGGCCTCGACCACCAGGTGTGGTTCCTCGACGCCTCGACGATGTTCAACCAGATCCGGGTCGCCGACGCGTTCCGCCCGATGGGCTACGCGTTCTGGAAGATGGGCGGCGAGGACTCCCTCGACTGGAAGCTGCTGCGCCACGGCTATGGCGCGGCCAGCGCCCAGGGGCTGGACATCCTGAAGCCCGGCCAGGACGTCGACTTCGACGGTCAGGGCGAGATCCTGCACGTTTCCGACACGCCCAAGCCCGGCCACCGGGCCCTGGAGTTCGATCCCGACAACGGCCTGATCTCGGGCGAGACCTACGACGTCCTGCCGACCTCCTACGTCATCCAGCGCTACGGCTTCCACCCGGGCCTGGTGGCGCTCACCTTCGACGACGGCCCCGACGGGCGCTGGACGCCCGCGATCCTCGACATCCTGAAGCAGAAGCAGGCGCCGGCGACCTTCTTCGTGATCGGCAAGAACATGCAGCGGTTCCCGGGGCTGGTGGCCCGCGAGGTGCGCGAAGGCCATGACGTCGGCGGACACTCCTGGACCCATCCGGACATCGCCTACATCCCGACCGCGCAGACCATGGTGGAGCTGACCGCCAGCCAGCGGCTGTTCGAGACCATCACCGGCCGCTCCATGCGGCTGTTCCGGCCGCCGTTCTTCGGCGACGCCGAGCCTTCGACCCCGCGGGAAGTGAGTCGCGTGCTGCTCGCGCAGCACGAGGGCTACCTGACCGTGGGCCTGCGCATCGATCCGGACGACTGGAAGAAGCCCAACCCGCAGCACATCATCGAGACCACGCTTTCGCGCCTGCAGGACACCGTCCGCCCTGGGCAGGTGGTGCTATTGCACGACTCCGGCGGCGACCGCAGCCGCACCGTTGCGGCGCTGCCCGCGCTGATCGACGCGATCCGGGCGCACGGCTACAAGCTGGTCACCGTCGCCCAGCTCGCCGGCATGACGCCGGAGCAGGCCATGCCGCCGACCCCGCGCTCGTCGCTCGAGCTGCTGCTCGACCGGCTGGGCTTCGGCTTCTTCCACGACGTGGAGATGTTGCTCTCGTGGCTGTTCATCGGGGCGATCGCGCTGGGCGTGGCGAGGCTCCTGATGCTGGCCCCGCTCGCCCTGCTGCACCGCGCGCTCAGCGGCCGCCGCACGCCCCCCGACGTCGATCCGGAGATTGAGCCGCGGGTCAGCGTGCTGATCCCCTGCTTCAACGAGGAGAAGGTCATCGTCGCCTCGGTGCGCCGGATCCTGGCCTCCAACTGGAAGCGGCTTGAGATCCTGGTGTTGGACGACGGCTCGCGCGACCGCACTGCCGAGGTGGTCAGGCGCGCGTTCGCCGAGGAGCCGCGCGTGCGGCTGATGAGCTTCGAGAACGGCGGCAAGGCCCGCGCGCTCAACCGCGGCCTGGTGGAGGCGACGGGCGATGTGATCGTGGCGCTGGACGCCGATACGCTGTTTCCGCCCGACACCATCGGCAAGCTCGCCCGCTGGTTCGTCGACCCCCGGGTGGGCGCGGTGGCCGGAAATGCGCTGGTGGGCAACCGCCGGAACCTGATCACCCGCTGGCAGGCGCTGGAGTACGTCACCGCCCAGAACCTCGAGCGGCGCGCGCTGGCGGCGCTGGGCGCGGTCACCGTCGTGCCGGGCGCGGTCGGGGCCTGGCGCCGCTCGGCCCTGGAAGAGCTCGGCGGCTATCCAGCGGACACGCTGGCCGAGGACCAGGACCTGACGCTGGGCGCCCAGCGCGCCGGCTGGCGCATCGCCTTCGACCCCTCGGCGCGCGCCTACACCGAGGCGCCGGAGACCGTCTCCGGCCTGCTGAAGCAGCGGTTCCGCTGGTCTTTCGGCACGCTGCAGTGCCTCTGGAAGCACCGCGCGGGCCTGTTCGACCTCAAGCACCCGGTGCTGGGCTTCGTCGCCCTGCCGCAGATCTGGCTGTTCCAGATCCTGCTCACCGCCATCGCCCCGCTCGTCGACCTGGCCATCGTCTGGAGCCTGATCACCTCGCTCTACAGCTGGGCCTTCCACTGGCAGGAGTGGTCGCCGGACGACCTGATGCGGCCGGCCTTCTACTGGGCGGCGTTCATCTTCCTCGACCTCTCGGCGGGCGCGCTCGGCATGGCGCTGGAGCGGCGCGCGCCGTGGGGCGACGTGGCCTGGCTGCCGGTCCAGCGGTTCGGCTACCGCCAGTTGATGTACTCGGTGGTGGTCCGCTCGATCGACGCGGCGCTGAACGGCGCGCGGGTCGGCTGGGGCAAGCTGGAGCGCCGCGCCACCGCCGCCCTGGAAGGCGCGCACTGAGCCGATCCGCCGCGGATTCGCAACACACCGTTTTACGGCCTTCACGCGGTTGTCATCGCCGGATGCGGCGCCTATAACCGCCGCCACTCGCCGCCGGGCCCGCCCTGGCGGCGAGGCGATTTTCGGCACGCCCTCAAAGGCCTCATGAACATCCACGAACACCAAGCCAAGGCCGTCCTCGCGGAGTTCGGCGTGGCGGTCCCGCGCGGCTTTGCCGCCTTCTCTCCCGAAGAGGCCGTCGCGGCGGCCAAGAAGCTCCCCGGCCCGGTCTATGTGGTGAAGTCGCAGATCCACGCCGGCGGCCGCGGCAAGGGACGCTTCGAGGGTCTCGGCCCGGACGCCAAGGGCGGCGTGCGGGTGGTCAAGAGCGTCGAGGAGGTCGGCGCCAACGCCAGGGAGATGCTGGGCCGGGTGCTGGTGACGCACCAGACCGGCCCCCGCGGCAAGCAGGTGAACCGGCTCTACATCGAAGAAGGCGCGCAGATCGCCCGCGAGCTCTATCTCTCGCTGCTGGTCGACCGCGAGACCAGCCGGGTGGCGGTCGTCGCCTCGACCGAAGGCGGCATGGACATCGAGGAGGTGGCCGCCAACACGCCCGACAAGATCGCCACCTTCACCATCGACCCGGCGACCGGCGTGTGGCCGCACCACGGCCTGATGCTGGCCAAGGCGCTCGGCCTGTCCGGCGATCTCGGCAAGCAGGCCCGCACCCTGCTCGGCCAACTCTATGCGGCGTTCACCGCCAAGGACATGAGCCTTCTGGAGATCAACCCGCTCATCGTCACCGCCGACGATCAGCTTCGCGTGCTCGACGCCAAGGTCTCGTTCGACGACAACGCCCTCTTCCGCCATCCGGAGATCCGCGAGCTGCGCGACGAGACGGAGGAGGACCCCAAGGAGATCGAGGCGGCCAAGCACGAGCTCTCCTACATCGCCCTCGACGGCGAGATCGGCTGCATGGTCAACGGCGCGGGCCTGGCCATGGCCACCATGGACATCATCAAGCTCTACGGCGCCGAACCGGCCAACTTCCTGGACGTGGGCGGCGGGGCGACGCGAGAGAAGGTGACGGCGGCGTTCAAGATCATCATGGCGGACCCGAACGTGAAGGGCATCCTGGTCAACATCTTCGGCGGCATCGCCCGCTGCGACGTGCTGGCCGAGGGGATCGTGGCGGCAGTGAAGGACGTCTCGCTGAGTGTGCCGCTGGTCGTGCGGCTGGAAGGCACCAACGCCGAGCTCGGCAAACAGATCATCCGCGACTCGGGGCTCAACGTGATCCCGGCGAACGACCTCGCCGACGGCGCCGAGAAGATCGTCAAGGCCGTGCGGGGCTGAGATGGCGGATCTGGCGATCACGGCTGCCATGGCGATCTCAGGACCGGCCGCTGCTGACGCCTTCCGAAACTTTGAGGCGCTATGCGTCGAGACCAAGGCCCGACCGGCTGTCGCCCTGGCCAGAGCTGGTCGAGATGGATGGCATGGCGCTGTCTCGACCAGTAATGCGTGCGGAGTGACCTTCGAGGGCGTGTCCTACGGGTCCATTCTGCCCCAGGGGGCGAAATGGGCAGCGGCGCCTCCGCTCTCGCAGGAGGTGCGCGGGACGATATTTGTCTTCAGTGATGTGGGTGGGCGGCACGGTCCTGTCAGCAGCGCTGAGCTGGACAAGGCGACTCCCGACCTGGTTCGCACCAAGCGCATTACGCAATTCGACGTACACAACCTGAGCCGCGGAAGCGCGCTTGAGGTGGTCGTCCCTCGGTGAGCCCACCTGAATGTCGATCCTGATCAACAAGCAAACCCGCGTCATCTGCCAGGGAATCACCGGCGCGCAGGGGACTTTCCATTCCGAGCAGGCGATCGCCTACGGGACCAAGATGGTGGGCGGCGTCACCCCCGGCAAAGGCGGGACCAAGCACCTGGGCCTGCCGGTGTTCGACACCGTCGGCGAGGCGGTGAAGGCGACCGGCGCCGACGCCTCGGTGATCTATGTGCCGCCGGCGTTCGCGGCCGATTCCATCCTGGAGGCGATCGACGCAGAGATCCCGCTGATCGTCTGCATCACCGAAGGCATTCCGGTCGAGGACATGGTCAAGGTGAAGCGCTCGCTCTCCGGCTCGAAGTCGCGGCTCATCGGGCCGAACTGCCCGGGCGTGCTCACCCCCGACGAATGCAAGATCGGCATCATGCCCGGCAACATCTTCAAGCGCGGCTCGGTGGGAGTTGTCTCGCGCTCCGGCACGCTTACCTATGAGGCGGTGTTCCAGACCACCCAGGTGGGCCTCGGCCAGACAACGGCCGTGGGCGTCGGCGGCGACCCGGTGAAGGGCACGGACTTCATCGAGGTGCTGGACGCGTTCCTGAAGGATCCGGAGACGGAATCGATCATCATGATCGGCGAGATCGGCGGCTCCTCCGAGGAGGACGCGGCCGAATTCATTAAAAATTCAGCAACCAAGAAGCCAATGGTGGGCTTCATCGCGGGACGCACCGCGCCGCCCGGCCGGCGCATGGGTCACGCGGGCGCGATCATCTCCGGCGGCAAGGGCGGGGCTGAGGACAAGATCGCTGCGATGGAGGCCGCGGGCATCCGCGTGTCTCCCTCTCCGGCGGCCCTCGGAACCACCCTGGTCGAGGTGCTGAAGGGCGCTTGAGGCACAGTTCGTAGCGTAAGGGCGGTCCGCGCCCAGCTCCTTTTCCAGAAGCTCCGCGGCCCGGCCCGGGAAGACGGAAAATGGCGGATGACGCAGGTCTGATCAACGAGGTGCTCGCCGAGACCTCGTTCCTCTATGGCGGCAATGCGGCCTTCGTGGAGGACCTCTACGCCAGGTGGGCCGCCGATCCCAATTCGGTCGAGCCCTCGTGGCGAGCGTTCTTCGCCTCGCTCCACGACCGCGCCGACGACGTCAAGCGCGAGGCCCAGCGCCCCGCCTGGACCGCCCCGTCCGCGCCGGCCGCACGCCCGGAATGGCTCTCCGCGCTCGATGGCATGTGGCCGGCGGTGCAGGCCAAGACCGAGGCGAAGATCGCCGAGCGCCGGCGGGGGGCCACCACCGACGAGGTGCGGGCGGCCACGCTGGATTCGCTGCGCGCCATCATGATGATCCGGGCCTACCGGATGCGCGGGCACCTGAAGGCGAACCTCGATCCGCTGGGCATCGCCAACACGCCCGGCGACGCCTCGGAGCTCGATCCGGCGACCTACGGCTTCTCGGAAGCCGACTTCGATCGACCGATCTTCCTCGATTACGTGCTGGGGCTGGAGACGGCGACCATCCGCGAGATCCTGGAGATCCTGCGGCGGACCTACTGCGGCAACGTCGGCGTGCAGTACATGCACATCTCCGATCCCAAGGAGAAGGCCTGGCTGCAGGAGCGGATCGAGGGCCGCGACAAGGAGATCGTCTTCACGAAGGAGGGCAAGGTCGCGATCCTGAAGAAGCTGATCGAGACCGAGGGTTTCGAGCGGTTCCTGCATCGCCGTTTCCCCGGGACCAAGCGCTTCGGGCTGGACGGCGGCGAAGCGATGATCCCGGCGATGGAACAGATCATCAAGCGCGGCGGCGCGCTCGGCGTGAAGGACATCATCATCGGCATGCCGCATCGGGGCCGACTGAACGTGCTCGCCGCGGTGATGGGCAAGCCCTACCACGTGATCTTCCACGAATTCCAAGGCGGCTCGTCGCTGCCCTCCGACGTCGAGGGTTCGGGCGACGTGAAGTACCATCTGGGCGCCTCCTCAGACCGCGAGTTCGACAACAACGCCGTCCACCTGTCGCTGACCGCCAATCCCTCGCACCTGGAGATCGTCAATCCGGTGGTGCTGGGAAAGTCGCGCGCCAAGCAGGCCTTCACCCTGCGCGAGACGCCGACCGCCGGGCGCGCCCACGTGCTGCCGCTGCTGATGCACGGCGATGCCGCCTTCGCCGGCCAGGGCGTGGTGGCCGAATGCTTCGCGCTCTCCGGCCTCAAGGGCTACGGCGTGGGCGGCACGATGCACTTCATCGTCAACAACCAGATCGGCTTCACCACCAGCCCGAAGAACTCGCGCTCGTCGCCCTACCCCTCCGACGTGGCGCTGATGGTCGAGGCGCCGATCTTCCACGCCAACGGCGACGACCCCGAAGCCGTGACCTTCGCCACCAAGGTGGCCACCGAGTACCGACAGCTGTTCTGCAAGGACGTGGTCATCGACATGTTTTGCTACCGGCGGTTCGGCCACAACGAGGGCGACGATCCGACGATGACCCAGCCCTTGATGTACCAGAAGATCAAGGACCATCCGTCGGTGCGGCAGCTCTACACCACCCGCCTGATCGGCGAGGGCGTGGTCACCCAAGAGCAGGTGGACGGCTGGATCAAGGCGTTCGACACCTTCCTCGACGAGGAGTTCGAGGCCGGCAAGAGCTACCACGCCAACAAGGCCGACTGGCTGGACGGCAAGTGGTCGGGCCTGAAGCTGCCGGGCGCCGAGGAGAGCCGGGTCACCGGGGTGGCCAAGCAGAAGCTCATCGACCTCGGCCACAAGATGACCTCGATCCCCAAGCGGGTCAGCGTCCACAAGACGGTGGCCCGAGTGATCGCCGGACGCCGCGAGGCGATCGATTCCGGGACCGACATCGACTGGGCGACCGCCGAGGAGCTGGCATTCGCCACCCTGCTGGACCAGGGCTATCCGGTGCGTCTCTCCGGCCAGGACAGCGTGCGCGGCACCTTCTCCCAACGCCACACCGGCATCGTCGACCAGAAGACCGAGGAGACCTACTTCCCGCTTCGCAACCTCGGCCCCAACCAGGCGCACTTCGAACCGCTGAACAGCGCGCTGTCGGAAGAGGCGGTGCTCGGCTTCGAGTACGGCTTCTCGCTCACCGATCCCAATACGCTGACCATGTGGGAAGCCCAGTTCGGCGACTTCGCCAACGGCGCCCAGGTGATCATCGACCAGTTCATCTCCTCGGGGGAGCGCAAGTGGCTGAGGATGAGCGGGCTCGTCCTGCTGCTGCCGCATGGCTATGAGGGCCAGGGGCCTGAGCACTCCTCGGCGCGCCTGGAGCGCTATCTGCAGCTCTGCGCCGAGGACAACATGCAGGTGGTCTATCCCTCGACGCCGGCCAACTACTTCCACGCCCTGCGTCGGCAGATGCTGCGCGAGTTCCGCAAGCCCCTGATCGTGATGACGCCCAAGTCCTTGCTCCGCCACAAGCGGGCGGTCTCGAACCTGGTCGACATGGCCGAAGGCTCCAGCTTCCACCGCGTGATGGTCGACGGGGCGGAGGCCGGCTGCGACGTCGGCGGCGTCGCGCTCAAGAGCGACGACAAGATCCGCCGGGTGGTCCTCTGCTCGGGCAAGGTCTACTACGACCTCATCGATCACCGGGCGAAGGTCGGGCGCGACGACGTCTACGTCCTCAGGCTCGAGCAGTTCTATCCGTGGCCGCTGAAGTCGCTGACCAACGAGCTGAAGCGGTTCAGGAACGCCGAGCTCGTCTGGTGCCAGGAGGAACCCAAGAACATGGGCGGCTGGCAGTTCGTCGACCCCTGGCTGGAGCTGACGCTCGAGCGGCTCGACATCAAGGCCAAGCGCGCCCGCTATGTCGGCCGCCCAGCCTCCGCCTCCACCGCGGCGGGCTTGATGAGTCGGCATCTGAAGGAGCTGGAGAGCTTCCTCACGGAAGCCTTCGCCTGAGCGGCGGGTTTGTGTGTTGAGGACCTAGGGAGCGCATCGAGATGGCCGACATCATGACGCCGGCGCTTGGCGAGTCCGTCACCGAGGCGACGGTGGCGCGCTGGGCCAAGAAGGCCGGCGAGCAGGTGCGCAAGGACGAGATCCTGGTCGAGCTGGAGACCGACAAGGTCTCGCTCGAGGTCGCGGCCCCCGCCGACGGCGTGCTGTCGGAGATCGACGCGGAGGAAGGCGCGACGGTCGAGCCCGGCGCGGTGCTCGGCAAGATCACCGAAGGGGCGACGGCCCGGCCGAAGGCGAACGGCGGCGGCCAGGCCGCGGCGCCTGCCCCGGCGACGAGCTCCAAGCCCGCCCCTGTCCCCGCTGGCGAGCTGCAGTCAGGGCCGCAGCCCGGGAAGCCTGCGCCCAAGTCCGCGCCCGTGCCCGACACCGGCCCACCCGCCCGCGCCGCCGCCGAGCCGGTGCTCGCGCCTTCGGCCCAGCGGATCGTGGCCGAGAACCGGATCGATCCTGCGGGCATTTCCGGCACCGGCAAGGACGGCCGGATCACCAAGGGCGATGCGCTCGCGGCCCTGGAATCGCGCGCCAAGGCGCCTGAGGTTCCGCCGGCGCCGGCCGGCCCCCGTCCGATCCACGAGCGCGAGGAACGGGTGCGGATGACGCGGCTGCGCCAGACCATCGCGCGCCGCCTGAAAGAGGCGCAGAACGCCGCCGCCATGCTGACCACCTTCAACGAGGTGGACATGAGCGCGGTGATGGCGCTGCGCAGCCAGTACAAGGACGCCTTCGAGAAGACCCACGGCGTGAAGCTCGGATTCATGAGCTTCTTCGTGAAGGCGGTGATCCACGCCCTGAAGCTGGTGCCCGAGGTCAACGCCGAGATCGACGGCGCGGACATCATCTACAAGAACCACTACGACATCTCGGTGGCGGTCGGCACCGAGCGGGGCCTGGTCACGCCGGTGGTCCGCGACGCGGACCAGATGAGCCTGGCCGAGATCGAGAAGGCGATCGGCGCGCTCGGCAGGAAGGCGCGTGACGGCCAGTTGGCGCTCGAGGACCTGCAGGGCGGGACTTTCACCATCTCCAACGGCGGGGTCTATGGCTCGCTGATGTCCACGCCGATCCTCAACGCCCCGCAGTCCGGGATCCTTGGCATGCACAAGATCCAGGAACGACCGATGGTGGTGGCGGGCCAGGTCACCGCTCGGCCGATGATGTACCTGGCGCTCTCCTATGATCACCGCGTCGTCGACGGCCAGGGCGCGGTCACCTTCCTGGTGCATGTGAAGGAAGCCGTCGAGGAGCCGCAGCGGCTGCTCCTCGACCTCTAGCCGCCCGCCTGGCCCGGCGCCCGGGCGAGGAAAAGGCCGGGCTTCGGAACGGCTGCGCTCCGCGGCGGGTTCACGCGCGGACGGCACGGAGCCGTCGGCTGCACGAGGTTTGCGCATGTCCATCCTCAAGACTGCGACTCTGGCCGCCTCCGCGGCGGCGCTGACGCTGGCGCTCGGCGCCTGCGATACGATGGGGAGCGGCGGCGCCGCTCCGCGGACCGGCGCCCAGGCGGAGATCGACAACGCCAACAACCAGAACTCTAACGGCTCGGCGCAGCCGGGCGGGGCGGGCCCCTCGCCCAACGGCGGGGTCAGCAATCCGGGGACCAGCGGCTCGGTCAGCAACACGCCCGGCCCCGGCCCGCACTGACCGGCCTCGCCGGTTGATTTCGGCCAAGCCCAGAATAGGGTGCGCCCCCACCTGATCTGAGCGGGCGCATCTATGGCCGAGACCAGCTACGACGTCGTGATCATCGGAGGCGGCCCTGGGGGGTACAACGCCGCCATCCGGGCGGGCCAGCTGGGCCTGAAGGTCGCCTGCGTGGAGATGCGCGCCACGCTGGGCGGCACCTGTCTCAATGTCGGCTGCATGCCGTCAAAGGCGCTGCTGCACGCCTCCGAGCTGTTCGAGATAGCCGCCGACGACTTCGCGGCGCTCGGCATCGAGGCGTCGCCGAAGCTCAACCTCGGCCAGATGATGAAGCAGAAGGACGAGTCGGTGACGGCGCTCACCAAGGGCGTCGAATTCCTGTTCCGGAAGAACAAGGTCGACTGGATCAAGGGCGCAGGGAAGATCGCCGGCCCGGGCAAGGTCGACGTGACCGGAGCCGACGGCAAGACCATGGCGCTGGAAGCCCGGAATATCGTCATCGCGACAGGCTCGGAGCCCACGCCTCTGCCCGGCGTCACCGTCGACCAGCAGCGGATCGTCGATTCCACCGGCGCCTTGGCCCTGCCGCAGGTTCCGGAGAGTCTGCTGGTCATCGGGGCCGGGATCATCGGCCTGGAGCTCGGCTCGGTGTGGCGCAGGCTCGGGGCCAAGGTCACGGTAGTCGAATTCCTCGACCGGATCACCCCGGCGGCCGACGGCGAGATCGCCAAGGCGCTGCAGCGGTCGCTGACCAAGCAGGGCGTCGAGTTCCGGCTGGGCTCGAAGGTGACCGCGGCCAAGACTTCGAAGAGCGGCGCGAGCCTCACGGTCGAGCCGGTCGCCGGTGGGGCGGCGGAGACCCTGCAGGCCGACCATGTCCTGCTCGCCATCGGCCGGCGGCCGTACACCAAGGACCTCGGCCTGGAGAGCGTCGGGATCACCCCGGACAAGCGCGGCTTCATTGAGACCGACCACCTGCGGACCAGCGCGCCCGGCGTCTGGGCGATCGGCGACGTGACGCTCGGGCCGATGCTGGCGCACAAGGCCGAGGAGGACGCCGTGGCCTGCATCGAGATGATCGCCGGCAAGTACGGGCACGTGGACTACAACCTCGTGCCCAGCGTCATCTACACCTATCCGGAGGTCGCCTGGGTCGGAAAGACCGAGGAGGAGCTGAAGGCTGCGGGTCGGGCCTACAAGACCGGCAAGTTCCCGTTCACGGCCAATTCGCGGGCCAGGATCAACCACGAGACCGAGGGCTTCGTGAAGGTGCTGGCCGATGCGGCGAGCGACGAGGTGCTGGGCGTGCACATGATCGGCCCCGACGTCTCCGAGATGATCGGCGAATACTGCGTCGCCATGGCCTTCCGGGCGGCGTCCGAGGACGTGGCCCGCACCTGCCACGCCCACCCCACGCGCTCCGAGGCTCTCAAGCAGGCGGCCATGGGCGTGGAGGGGTGGACGATGCAGGCCTGAGGGGTCGGCTTGCGCGGGGGCCTGGAGATCCGCCGGATGCGCCCCGAGGAACGGGCCGCTTGCGCCGACCTCTACGTGCGCGTGCTCAAGGAGACGTTCACCTGGCAGCCGCCGGAGCGGCACCGGCGCGCCGACTTCCTGCTGGCCGCGCGCGAGGAGGAGGTCTACGTGGCCTTGGAAGACGGGCGCATCCTGGGCCTCGCCGCGATCTATCGGCCGCAGAAGTTCCTGCACTCGCTCTATGTGGCCGAGCGCGGACGCGGCGTCGGCAAGGCGCTGCTCGATCACGTGGCGCGGATCGTGGGCGGGCCGCTGTCGCTGAAGGTGCAGGAGCCCAACGCCCGCGCCCAGGTCTTCTACGCCCGCGAAGGATTCCGCTGCGTCGAGCGCGGCCGCGATCGCGGGAGCGACGTGCCGTGGCTCAGGCTGGTGCGCGATCCGCCGAGTTGAATTGCGCCGGACCAGCTGCGGCGCCAGTATTCCCGCCGCACGCGAAAGGAGGCCGAAATGCTCGCTCTTCTGCTCGCCTCGACCATGGCTGCGGCGCCGACCGGCGCCGTGCATCCCTTCACGCCCGACGGGACACTCCTGAAAGCGCCCCCGGCCTGCCTGCGGCACGTGACTGAGCTCACCAAAGCCCCGCCCAATTCTCGCCTGTTCCACAAGCTGGGCGACCTGCCCAAGGCGCACGAGGAGATCGCGGTCGAGCGCAGCATCGGCGGCTGCCCCGCCCCGCTGATCGTGCGCTACGACGTCGAAGGCGACGGACGCGCGGCGGATGTGCCGGAGAAGTAGCCCTCAGGCGTGAGGATGGGCCTTGGAATAGGCGCTGAGCAGCGCGGCGGCGTCCACCTGGGTATAGCGCTGGGTCGTGGAGAGCGAGGCATGGCCCAGCAGCTCCTGGATCGCGCGCAGGTCCGCGCCGGCGCCTAACAGGTGCGTCGCAAACGAATGGCGCAGCGCGTGCGGCGTGGCGCTGGCCGGCAGGCCGAGCCGGCTGCGCAGCGCCTGGAGGGTGGCTTGCACGTGACGCGGGGTGAGCGGCCCGCCGCGCTTGGCGCGGAACAGCGGCTCCTCCGGCGCAAGGACGAAGGGCGCGGCTCTCAGATAGGCCTCCACCGCTTCGCGGACCGCCGGCAGCACCGGCACGATCCGCGTCTTCGAACCCTTGCCGGTGATCCGCAGGCTGTCCGGGATCGGCGCGTCGGCCCGCCTCAGGGACAGGGCTTCGGAGATCCGCAGCCCGCAGCCGTAAAGCAGGGTCAGCACCGCCTGGTCGCGGGCCGCTTCCCAATCCTCGCGGTCGGGATCGAGGGCCGGCTCGGCGATCAGGCCGAGCGCCTGGTCTTCGCTCACCGGGCGCGGCGCGCCGGATTTCACGCGCGGGCCGCGGACCAGGGCGAGGCCCGCGTTCGGCGTTCCCAGACGCCGATCCAGGAACCTGTGGAAGGCGCGGATCGCAGAGAGCGCCTGGCTGAGTGAGCGGGGCGACAGCGGCCGCTCGCCGCCGCGCAGGTGCGCCAGCCAGGCGCGGACCTCGCCGGCGGTGACATCGGCGAGGCATGTCAGCGTGAGGCGCTCGCCGCGGTGCTCGGTGAGGAAGCCCAGATAGCGGCGCGCGGCGAAGCCGTAGGCCTCCAGCGTCCGGGGCGAGGCGCGCCGCTCATGGGCCAGATGCTCCAGCCAGAGCGCCAGCGCCTCTTCCGCGGTCACAGGATCGGCCACCGCTCGGCAGTGCGCTCCACGACCCGCGCCAGGAAAGCCACCAGCTCGACGCCCATCTCCTCGGTGAACCCCTGGGGATCGGCCGAGCCGAAGGCGAGCAGGCCTTGCCGCGCCGGCTCCCACATGGCCACGCGCACCATGGCCATGGAGCGGACCTGGTCGCAGCGGGCGCCGAACAGCGGCAGGGCGGTCGGGGCGAAGCCCATCCGGGCGAGCCGCTGCGCGCCGCCAAGGATGAGGTCCACCTGCCCCTCCACCAGCCGGGTCCAGCCGGCCGGCACGCGCGCCTCGGCTTCGAGCGCGACCACGGCGGCGGTGAGCCCGAAGCGGTGCTGGGCGAGTTCGTCCAGCCGCCAGGCGAGGTCGGAGTGATTGCGCGCGTCGAGCAGGTCGATCACCGCCCCGTGGGTCTGGGCCTGGGCGGAGAAGTTGGCGCGGGCCACGGCCTCGATCTGCTGACGCTGCATCGCCTCGCGCTGATGGGCGGCGTGCACGCGGGCGAGCGCCGCGGGCGCGAAGTCGACGACGTTGCCGGCGGCGACCCGCAGGCCGAGCTCATCCAGCAGCCCCGCGTCATCGCGGATGAACTCCGGGTTGTCGGACAGGAACCGGCGGACGGCTGCGGGCTCCAACGGCAAGCCGTCCATCCCGCCTTGCGATCCGTCCATGTCCCGCCCCCGGAAGCGATCAGCTCACAGAATCGACTGGCCCGTCTTGGCCCAATCGCTCAGGAATGTTTGGAGACCCTTTTCGGTTAACGGGTGCTTGAAAAGGCTCTCAAAAACATCCGGCGGGATGGTGGCGCAGTCGGCGCCGGCGATCGCGGCGGCCGCCACGTGGCCCGAATTGCGAATCGAGGCGGCGAGGATTTCGGTGTCGAAGTCGTAGTTGTCGTAGATCGCGCGGATCTCGCTCACCACCTCCATGCCGAGCGCGCCATGATCGTCCAGCCGGCCGACGAACGGCGAAATGTAGTTGGCGCCCGCCTTGGCCGCGAGCAGCGCCTGGGCGGCGGAGAAGCACAGGGTGACATTCGTCTGGATGCCTTCGGCCGCGAACTGGCGCACCGCGATGAGCCCCTCGCGGGTCAGCGGCGCCTTGACCACCACGTTGCTCGCGATGGCGGCCAGCTTGCGGCCCTCGGCCAGCATGGCCTGCGACTCCACGGCCGCCACCTCGGCGCTGACCGGCCCCTCGACGATGTCGCAAATCTCGGCGATGACCTGCAGCATGGGGCGTCCGGTCTTGGCGATCAGAGTGGGATTGGTGGTCACGCCGTCCACCAGACCGGTGGCGGCCAGGTCCTTCAGGACGGCCACGTCGGCGGTGTCGAGGAAAAGCTGCATCCGAAGACCTCAGGGGTGGCTTGCGCCGCTTGTAGCGGTTGGCCGCCCGAGCGCAATCGTCCGCCCATGAGCCGAATCGCCTCGGTCCTGCTGCCGCTGCCCCTGCCGGAGGCGTTCGATTACGCCGAGCCGGAGGGGATGGCGCTGGCGCTCGGCGATCAGGTGGCCGCGCCGCTGGGTCCGAACCTCCTGCGGGGCGTGGTCGTGGGTCTGCGCGAGGCGGCCGGCGGCAATCGGGCCCTGAAGCCTGTGCAAGGCCGGCTCGAGGAGGCCGCGCTTCCTGCGAGCACGCTGGAATTCGTGCAGTGGGCGGCGCGCTACGCCGTCGATGCGCCGGGCCAGCCGCTGGCGATCGCGCTCAGGGGCGCGCGGGCGCCGAAGCCCAAGCCGCTGCGGGTCATCGAGCCGACCGGACGGGCGCCGGTCCGCCCGACGCCGGCCCGGACGAGGGTGCTGACAGCCGTCGGGGCAGGGGCCGCGAGCGGGGCGGCGCTGGCCCGCCTGGCCGGCGTCTCCGCCGGCGTCGTGAAGGCGCTGATCGATGAGGGCGTGCTGGCGTTGCGGACGGCGGCGCCGCAGCTGGGGTTCGATGCGCCCGACGCCGCGCGAGCCGGCGCGGCGCTCAACGCGAGCCAGGCCGCCGCGGCGGCCGAGCTCAGGGCCATGGCGAGGGCGGGCGGCTTCCAGGTCGCGCTGCTGGAC
This sequence comes from Phenylobacterium sp., assembly GCF_025934275.1. Taxonomy (GTDB): domain Bacteria; phylum Pseudomonadota; class Alphaproteobacteria; order Caulobacterales; family Caulobacteraceae; genus Phenylobacterium. The sequence goes on along the minus strand of NZ_JAICYI010000032.1, from coordinate 9,065 downwards.
GGCGTCACCGGGTCTGGCAAGACGGAGGTCTATCTGGAGAGCGTCGCCGCCGCCCTGGCGGCCGATCCCGAGGCGCAGGCGCTGATCCTGCTGCCGGAGATCGCGCTGACGCAGGCGGTGATCGATCGTGTCGCCGCGCGCTTCGGGGCCGCGCCCGGGGAGTGGCACTCCGACGTCGTTCCGCCGGCGCGCCGGCGCGTGTGGGAGGGTGTGATCGGCGGCGGGTGCCGGATCGTGGTCGGCGCGCGCTCGGCGCTGTTCCTCCCGTTCCGCAGGCTGAAGCTGATCGTTGTCGACGAAGAGCACGACGCCTCGTTCAAGCAGGAGGAGGGGTTCATCTACCACGCGCGCGATATGGCGGTGGCGCGGGGCAAGATCGAGGCCGCGCTGGTGGTGCTGGCCTCGGCGACGCCGTCGCTGGAGACCCTGCGCAACGCCGAGACCGGTCGCTATCGCTGGCTCACGCTGGCCGACCGGCACGGCGCCGCGCGGCTGCCCGCGATCGACCTCGTGGACCTCAGGGAAACACCGCCGGAGCCCGGCCGCTGGCTCTCGCCGCCGCTGGTGACGGCGATGGGCGAGACCCTGGCCGCGGGCGAGCAGACGCTCCTCTTCCTGAACCGCCGGGGCTATGCGCCGCTAGTGCTGTGCCGGGCCTGCGGCGAGCGGATGACGGCCCCCGACACCGACAGCTGGCTGGTGGAGCACCGCTACTCCGGCCGGCTGGTCTGCCACCTGACCGGCTTCTCCATGCCGAAGCCGACGCAATGCCCGCACTGCGGCGTCCGGGACAGCCTGATCTCGATCGGCCCCGGCGTGGAGCGGGTGGAGGAGGAGGCGCGCCAGCTGTTTCCGGAGGCGCGAATCGCCGTCTTCTCCTCCGACACAGCGTTCGATGCGCGTGAAGGCAAGCGGCTGATCGAGGCCATGGCGGCGGGCGAGATCGACATTCTGGTGGCGACCCAGGCGGCGGCCAAGGGACACAACTTCCCGAAGCTCACCCTGGTGGGCGTGGTGGACGCCGATCTGGGCCTGCGCGGCGGTGACCTTCGAGCGGCCGAGCGCACCTACCAGCTGCTCGCCCAGGCCACGGGGCGGGCGGGCCGGCGCGAGCGGCCAGGGCGGGCTCTTCTGCAGACCTATGCGCCCGACCACCCGGTGATGCAGGCGCTGCAGGTCCAGGACCGCGACGCCTTCGTGGCCGCGGAGATGGCCGAGCGCGAGGCTGCGGGCCTGCCGCCGTTCGGGCGGCTTGCGGCGGTGATCGCCTCCGACGTGGACGCCGCGCGCCTGGACACCTTCATGCGTCGAATGGCCGAGGCGGCGCCCAATGCGCCGGGCGTCGAGGTCTATGGTCCTGCCGATGCGCCTCTGGGCCTGGTGCGTGGCCGGCGGCGCAAGCGGTTCCTGGTCAGGGCCGACCGCGGCGTCGACCTCTCGGCCTACATGGCCGCCTGGCGGGCGCGGGTGAGGCCGCCCGGCGCCCTGCGGCTCTCCATCGACATGGACCCTTACAGCTTCCTCTGATCGGGCGCCGCTTTCCGCGCCGCCCTCCGGCGCGCGGCGATGTTCAGAGCCTCCACCGCGCCCGAGAACGTCATGGCGGCGTAGATGTAGCCCTTCGGCACATGCATGCCGAAGCCGTCGGCGATGAGCGTCGCGCCGATCAGCAGCAGGAAGCCCAGCGCCAGCATAACCACCGTCGGGTTGTCGTGGATGAAGCGGGCGAGCGGGCCCGAAGCGACGAGCATCAGCGCGACCGCGATCACCACCGCGGCCATCATGATCGGCAGGTGCTCGGTCATGCCGACGGCGGTCAGGATGGAATCGATCGAGAAGACCACGTCGAGCGCGAGGATCTGGACGATGGCTGCGGCGAAGCCGAGCGAGCCCGCGGCTCGCTTGTCGAGCAGGTCGTCCGAAGGCGCGGGATCGACCGCGTGGTGGATTTCGGTGGTCGCCTTCCACACCAGGAACAGCCCCCCGGACAGGAGGATCAGATCGCGCCAGGAGAAGGCGAGGTCGACCACCGGCTGCCCCTTGGCGTCCAGCGGCGCGGCGAACGGAAGGGTCAGGACCGGCTGCGTCAATCCCACGATGAAAGCTATGCCGGAGAGCAGGGCGAGCCTCAGCAGCAGGGCCAGGCCGATGCCCAGCCGGCGCGCGCGCCCGCGGTCGGCGGGGGGCAGCTTGTTGGAGAGGATGGCGACGAACACCAGGTTGTCGACACCCAGCACCACCTCCATGACGATCAGGGTGAGGAGCGCCGCCCAGGCCTCCGGGCTGGCGACGAGCGCCGCGATATCCGCCATGTCCTCTCCTGTCCGCCCCGAACGCCGCGGCGACCCGCTCCGCGGCCAAGCTCGCATTTTTGTGAAGCCGGTGCGGCATCCCGTCCAGCCGCGCTGAATAGCGTGGCTTTTGGTCCCGAATGCGACTGTTTCAACGCGTTACGTACTTGTGATCTCAGGTAACCAGAACCGATGGTTAGGTGAAAAATAGAAATCCGTCATTCAAGAAACAGATGATTTTAAGTACTGTACGGGAACTTAGGTGTGTTGCTTCCTTCCTCGCGAGGAAAATAGCAAATCTGTATCGATCTAATATGAACCAAGGAATCGATATTCACCTTGCCCGTAGCTTGAGCCCTCGGAATGACGCACGGCAGGCGTGAGCGAATCAATCTAAACGCTCTTTTCACCGTTGCCGCGTAAGGGTTATGGCTTAGCCCGTAGTCGGGGAGTGCCCACAACATGCTGAAGCGACCGAGGACCCTCTGGGGCTCTCTGGCCGTCGCGGCCGTTCTGAGCCTCGCGCCGTCAGCGGGCGCGATCGCGGAGACCTACTGGCAGTGCGCCCAGTTCGCCCGCGTCATGTCCGGCATCCAGATCTTCGGCGACGCCTATACCTGGTGGAAGCAGGCCGTGGGCCGCTACCAGGAGGGCTTCCAGCCCAAGGCGGGCGCGGTCCTGTGCTTCAAGCCGACCCAGCGGATGCGGCTGGGCCACGTGGCGGTGGTCACCCAGGTGCTGACCGACCGCGTCATCCAGATCACCCACGCCAACTGGTCGCCGATCGACGGCTCGCGCGGCAAGATCGAGAAGGACGTGACCCTGATCGACGTCTCGCCGGCCGGCGACTGGAGCATGGTGAAGGTCTGGTACGACCCTAACCGCGACATGGGCGGCTCGACCTATCCGACCTACGGCTTCATCTATCCGGACGCCCAGGCGCGGGTGCTGGCCTCGACCGGGTTCACCAAGGCCGAGAACGCGGCGATCAACATGGCCCAGTCGGCGGCGAGCCAGATGGCCGCTGCGGTGCGGCCGGGCGCGGGCCCGATGAACATCCTGAGCCAGGCGGCGGATTCGACCGACCGCATCGGCGCTCTGATCGCGGCCGCCACCCGAGGCGATTCCACCTCGGGCAAATAGCTCTCATTGCTGAGCGCCGCTCGCAGGCACGCCGGCGGAACGTGGTTATTTCCGGCCGTGGGGCAACCGTTCCTTAAGCGCGCGAGCGGCAGTGTCGGAAGCTGAAGGTTCCGATGTCCTCGCAAGCTCAACCCTACCATCTGGCGCTCGACCCGCAGAACCTGCGTGAAGCGGTCGAGGCGCATCAACGTTACCTGGCCGGGCGCTCGGGGGCGCGGCGCCTCAGCCTGACCTACGCGGATCTCTCGAACTGCTCGCTGGAAGGGCTCGACCTGCGCGAGGCCGACCTGGCGGGAGCGAAGCTCGCCGGCGCCTCGATGGCGGGGGTGAACCTCGCCCGCGCCATCCTGTTCGGCGCCGACCTCAGGGAGGCCGACCTCAGGCGCGCCAGCTTCAAGCGGGCGGACCTGCGCGGCGCCTGCCTTCGCGGCGCCAACCTCGCCGGAGCCGAGCTCGCCGGCTGCGACCTTCGCGAAGGCCGCATCGCGCTGCAGGACAAGCTCGACGGCTTCCGCATCCTGCGTCACGAGCATCGGCCGGGCGAGCTGACCTACGCCATCCTGCACGGCGCCAACCTCGCGGGCGCCCAGATGACCTCGACCATCGCCATGGCCTGCGACTTCACCGACGCCAACCTGGCCGGAGCGATGCTCTCGGGTGCGCGCCTGGCGCGGGCGGTGCTGGACGGGGCCGACCTTTCGGGTGCGGACCTCGGCGGGGCGGACCTGTCGGGCGCCTCGATGAAGCGGACCGTGGTGGCCGGCGCCAATCTGGAGCAGGCGCGCCTCGACGACGTGGACATGACCGAGGTGCTGCGGGGCCCGCCGCCGATCGTCTACGTGGACGACCGCGCCCTCGACGAGGTGCTGGCCGATCACGAGCTCTATTGCGACACCCAGGCGCGGCAGGGCGCGGTGGTCGCCATGGAGACGGTGGACTTCCGGCCGATACGCTCGCTGCGCGGACGCAGGCTCACCGGCCTGATCGCCCCGGGCTCGGTATTCTTCGGCCTCGACATGCAGCGGGCGGAGCTGCAGGGCGCGGACCTCTCCGGCTGCGACTTCCGCGGAGCCGACCTCAAGGAGGCCGACCTGCGCGGCGCCAAGCTGATGGACGCGCAGTTCACCCGCGCCGATCTGCGCGGCGCCAAGCTAGGCCCGTTGATGATTTCCGAGGGCCGCTTCGTGCGCACCGATCTCACCCGCGCCTGCCTGCGCGGCGCCGACCTGCGCGGCGCCCAGGCGCGCCGGGCGCGGTTCCTGGAGGCCGACCTCAGCCAGGCCAAGCTCGCCGGCTGCGACCTCGCCGGGGCGGAGCTGGAGCTTTAGCGGACCGACAAGTCAGAGATTCTCGATCCGGCAGCCGGTCGCCGAGCGGATCTCATGCGCGACGATGGTGCGGTGGCAGTGGGCAGGATCGGCCTCGTAGCAGAGCAGCGCGGCCTTGCGGTCCTTGGCGATGTCGACGGCCTGGGCCAGCTGCAACTGGGCGGCCGGCTCCTTAAGGTGCGCCGCGTAGATCTGTTCCATCTCGCCTATCCGGCCGTGGCGCACGGCGTCGCGGCCCGGCTTCGGGGTCCCGAGCTCGCGCAGGTGCACGTAGTCGATGCCGGCTTCGGCGAGGCTGGCGGCCAGGACGGTCTTGGAGAACCCGGCACGTCGCGAGGCGGCCACCGCGCGGACGTCCACCACGACCTCGACCTTGGCCGTCTTCAGCCGCGCGATGACGTCAGGCTGGGTGGCGTGCTCGTAGCCGATGGTCGCAAGCGGTTTCATGGGTTTTCCTCCGCAGCGTCAAACCTATATGGGGTCCGGGGTCGGAGGGTCCATGGACGCCAAGGTCGACTGTGAGCCGCGCGAGCGGCGGGTGAGCCTGCCCAGCCGCGGCGGCGAGATGGCGTTCCTCGACTTCGGGCCGCCGGCCCGGCCTGTCGACATCGTCTTCTCCCACGCGAACGGCTTCAACGCCCGCACCTACCGCAGCATCCTGAGCCCGCTCGCCGCCGAGCTGCGCATCCTGGCCATTGACCTGCGCGGCCATGGCCTGAGCCGCCTGCCGACGGTGATCGAGGGGCGCGACGGCTGGAGCGAGTTCCGCGAGGACCTGCTCGCCTTCCTGGAGGCGGCCACCGACGGGCCGGTGGTCCTGGCGGGTCATTCCATGGGCGGGACTTCGAGCCTGCTGGTCGCGGCCCAGGCGCCGGCGCGCGTGAAACGGCTGGCCTTGTTCGATCCCGTGATCATGCCGCGCGAGGCGCTGCGCGAGATGGCCGAGCCCGTGCGCTCGCCGCTGGTCGAGGGCGCACTCCGGCGGCGCGCGAATTTCCCGAGCAAGGCGGCCGCCCGCGAGGCTTACGCCGGCCGCGGCGCCTTCCGGACATGGAGCCCGGCGCAGATCGCCGATTACGTGGAGGCGGGATTCCGCCAGGCGCCCGAAGGCGGCGTGACGCTCTCCTGCACGCCCGAGTGGGAAGCCTCGAACTTCCGCACCCACAATTTTGATCCCTGGACGGCCTTCCGGGAGAGCCGCTGTCCGATCGACATCCGTCGCGCGGCGATCGCTTCCACCTGCCGTATCGAGGGCGAGGAGGCCGAGCTCGCTGAGACAGGGCGGATCTTCATCGAGGTCGTCCCAGAGACCACCCATTTCCTGCCCATGGAGCGGCCGGACGTGGTCGCCCACACGCTGCGGTTCGCCGCGATCGGCTAGCGGCGCTTGCCCTCGGCGGGATCGCCCTCCGGACCCTGCGGGCCCTGGTTCGTCGCCGGCGCGACCTTGCCGTCGGGCTTGGACTCGCGGCCGTTGGGAGTGGGCGCATCGGCGCGCGGATCGTACGTCCGGCGCTCGCCGGCAACTTCCTCGCCGCGTCCCGTGCGCTCCACCGCCTCGTCCTGGCGGACCGAGGGATAGCGCTCCGGCTTGGGCTGCGAGGGCTCCGGGTATTTGCGGTCTTCGGCCATGCTGCTGGTCCTCCAGGTTCACGGAAAATCGCAGCCGACGGGTCGCGTTCCCTCAGGCGTGCATCCGTCCGAGCAGACCAGCCGTATGTCGCCTCAGGGACAGGTCGCCCGCGGAGATCGCCTGTGCCACACTGCCGCGGGGGAGGATGCGATGACGGCGATGACGGCCACGCCTGCGGGCAGACGTGCGAAGCTCCTGGTGCCGCGGCATGCGCTGGTCACCCGGATCACCCACTGGATCAACGTGCTGGCGGTCAGCCTGATGCTGATGAGTGGGCTGCAGATCTTCAACGCCCATCCGGCGCTCTACTGGGGCGCCAAGTCCCACTTCGACCGGCCGTGGCTCGCCATGGACGCCGGGGAAAGGAACGGCCAGCCGATCGGCGTCACCACCATCGCCGGCAAGCGGTTCGTGACCACCGGCCTCTTCGGGTTCTCGGGCCGCGGCGACAAGGCCGAACCGCGCGGCTTCCCCGCCTGGGCGACCGTGCCGAGCTACCGCGACCTGGCCGACGGGCGGCGCTGGCACTTCTTCTTCGCCTGGCTCCTGGTTATCAACGGGCTGGTGTATCTGGCGCTGAGCTTCCTCAACCGGCACATCCCGCGCGACCTGTGGCCGAGGGCCTCGCAGCTGAAGCCGGCGCACGTGTGGCATGAGATCCTCATCCACGCGAAGCTGAAGTTCCCGAAGGGCGAAGAGGCCAGGACCTACAACATCCTGCAGAAGGGCGCCTATCTCGGGGTGATCTTCATCCTGTTGCCGCTGATGGTGGCCACCGGACTCACCATGTCGCCGGGCTTCGACGCCGCCGCGCCATGGCTGCTGGATCTGTTCGGCGGGCGCCAGTCCGCCCGCTCCATCCACTTCATCACGGCCTCGCTGATCGTGCTCTTCGTCCTCGTCCACCTGGCCATGGTGGTGGCCTCGGGCACGTGGAACAACATCCGCTCGATGATCACCGGCCGCTACGCCATCGAGGTCGAGGGAGACGCGGAATGACCCGGGAAACCGACCGTCGCAGCTGGCTCAGGGCCGCGGCCGTCTCGCTCGGCGGGCTGTGGCTCGCGGGCTGCGACAGGCTCACCGAGAACCCGAAGTCGCTGGCGGTCCTGCAGGGCGCTGAAGGGCTGACCCGGCGCGCCCAGCGGCTCATCCTCGACCGCAAGGCGTTGGCCCGGGAGTTCACGCCGGCCGACATCTCCAAGGTGTTCAAGCCGAACGGCTCGACGAATCCGGACGATCCGGAGTACCTCGCGCACAAGGCCAACGGATTCGCCGACTGGAAGCTCCTCGTCGACGGGCTGGTCGACAAGCCGCTCTCGCTCGGCCTGGCCGATCTTCGGAAGCTGCCCGCGCGCACCCAGATCACCCGCCACGACTGCGTGGAGGGCTGGTCCTGCATCGGCAAGTGGACCGGCGCCCGCATGGGGCCGCTGCTCGATCTGGCGGGTCTGAAGCGCAACGCCCGCTACATCGTGCTGCACTGCGCCGACACGCTCGAGCAGACCCTCGACGGCACGGGGCAATATTACGAGAGCATCGACCTGATCGACGCCTACCATCCGCAAACCCTGCTGGCCTATGAGCTGAACGACCGACCGCTGCCGGTCGAGAACGGGGCGCCGGTCCGTCTGCGGGTCGAGCGCCAGCTCGGCTACAAGCAGGCCAAGTACGTGATGCGCCTGGAGGCGGTGGAGGACTTCTCCCACATCTCCCGTGGCCGGGGCGGCTTCTGGGAAGATCGCGGCTACGAGTGGTACGCCGGGATTTGAAGCGGGGCCGGCTTGCGCCGCCTGGTGACTGCCCGCAACCTCACCGCCGGAGCGAGTCTTGGCGGGGAGAACCGCATGACATCGGCAAAACGTCAGGTCCAGCCCGGTTGAGCCGGCGCCGCGCATCCGGCCGTACCCGGAACCGGGTGCTGCGCGTGTTCAGCCGCCTCGGGCCCGGTCTGATCACCGGCGCCGCAGATGACGATCCGAGCGGCATCGCCACCTATTCCCAGGCCGGCGCACAGTTCGGCGTCAACATGCTCTGGACCGTGGCGCTCACCTACCCCCTCATGGTGGCGATCCAGTCCATCAGCGCGCGGATCGGCCGAGTCACGGGCCACGGTCTGGCGACCAATCTCGCCGAGGTCTTTCCGCGACCGCTGGTGATGGGGCTGGCGCTCCTGCTGTTCGTGGCCAATACGATCAACATCGGTGCGGACCTGGCGGCGATGGGCGCGGCCGGCCGGCTCGTGAGCGGTCTCGACCAGCACCTCCTCACACTCGCCTTCGCCGCGGTGTCGCTGATCCTGCAGGTGTTTGTGCCCTACCATCGCTACGTCAGCTTCCTGAAGTGGCTGACCATGTCGCTGTTCGCCTACGTGGCGGTGGTGTTCGCGGTGCACATCGATTGGGCGGAGGTGGCGATCCGCACCGTCCTGCCTCAGCTTCCCGACGGCGGTTGGATCGTCGTCGTGGTGGGGGTCTTCGGCACCACCATCAGCCCCTACCTGTTCTTCTGGCAAAGCTCGGAGGAGGTGGAGGATGAAGAGGCCAAGCACCAACGGCCTCTGATCCGGGACGGGCGTCGCGCCAAGGCCGAGCTGCGCCGCATCGAGTGGGACACCCTTGTCGGCATGGGGGCCTCCAATCTGATCGCCTTCTTCATCATTCTCACCAC
>NZ_JAICYI010000048.1 GCF_025934275.1 Phenylobacterium sp. | reverse complement strand
TTGGCTTCGAAGCCGTCCATCTCGACCAGCAGCTGGTTCAGCGTCTGCTCGCGCTCGTCGTTGCCGCCGCCCAGGCCCGCGCCACGGTGGCGGCCGACGGCGTCGATTTCGTCGATGAAGATGATGCAGGGGGCGTTCTTCTTGGCCTGTTCGAACATGTCGCGCACGCGGCTCGCGCCGACGCCCACGAACATCTCCACGAAATCGGAGCCGGAGATGGTGAAGAACGGCACGCCCGCTTCGCCCGCGATGGCGCGCGCCAGCAGCGTCTTGCCGGTGCCGGGCGGACCGATCAGCAGCGCGCCCTTCGGGATCTTGCCGCCCAGGCGCTGGAACTTCTGCGGATCCTTCAGGAAGTCGACGATCTCGGTCAGCTCTTCCTTGGCCTCGTCGACGCCAGCCACGTCGTCGAAGGTGACGCGGTTCTTGTTCTCGGTGAGCAGGCGGGCCTTGGACTTGCCGAAGCCCATCGCGCCGCGCGCGCCGCCCTGCATCTGGCGCATGAAGAAGATCCACACCCCGATCAGCAGCAGCACCGGCAAGGCCTGCAGCAGCACGCCCATCAGCGTCACCCCGCCGACCGGTTTGACGTCGATCTCGGCGCCGGTGGACTCCAGCTTCTTGACCAGGTCGTCCTGGTTGACCGGCGTCATGGCCGTGAAGACGTGGTTCGAACCGTCCTTCACCTCGACGGCCGCGCCGCGGATCACCGCCTGCTTGACTTCGCCGTTGTTCACCTTCGCCACCAGCTGCGAGTAGGGGATCTCGCTGGCGCCCGTGGCATGACCGCCGCCGGTCACCATGCTGTAAAGGCCGACCAGGACGACGATGATCACGCCCCAGATGACGAAATTGCGCAGGTTCATCGGTTGAAACCGCCTTCGAGGATTGCCGGCAGGGAGCTTAAAGATAGGACGTCGACCGATGTTCCACCACAAACGCCGCCGGTCGCGCGACGGAAGATCGCGGCTTGACTATGGCCGCGGCCGAAACACCAAGGGCCGCTACCCTCCGGCGCGGCCCTTTACATAGGAACAGATTGCGTCGTTCGTGAGCCCTTAGCGGCTCGGCTTCTTGGGCGCCACGATGAGGCCTTCGCGCTGCGCGCGCTTGCGGGCCAGCTTGCGGGCCCGGCGCACGGCCTCGGCCTTCTGGCGGGCGCGCTTCTCGGAGGGCTTCTCATAGTGCACGTGCCGCTTCATCTCGCGGAACGAGCCCTCCCGCTGCATCTTCTTCTTCAGCGCCTTGAGGGCCTGGTCGACGTTGTTGTCACGAACGAAAATCTGAACCAGAGGTCTCTCTCCTGTGTGCGTCCGCCGTCCGGCCCCTCATCGTCGGGCCGCGGCGGGCGAACAAAACATTAAGGCCCGGAGGCTTTGGGCCTTCGGGTCCGAGCGCGGCGAGATACCAGAAGCGACCCCCGCTGTCCACGCCGGGCGGCATAACCGGAAAGGCTCAGGATCGGGTCATGGCGAAGGCCGCAGGGAGACAGGATTGGGCCGAGGCGGCCGAGCAGCGGGTGCTGGATGAGGCGCTCCGGCTCTGCGCGCGCGAGGGCTGGACCCATCGGATGGCGCGCCTGGCCGGCCGCGCCGCCGGCCTGAGCGAGGGCGAGACCGAGCTCCTGATCCCGCACGGTCCGGCCGACCTCGCCGTGCTGCTGGCGCGTCGGCACGATGCGCGGACGCTGATGGTCCTCAAGGGCGTCGATCCGGCCGCGCTGAAGGTGCGCGAGCGGATCCGCGCGGCCGTCGAGGCGCGTCTGGACGCCGCGGCCCAGGACGAGGCCGCCGTGCGCCGCTGCGCGGCCTGGCTGGCGCTGCCGCCGAATGCCCCGCTCGCCGCCCGCCTCGCCTGGGAGAGCGCCGACGCCCTCTGGCGCTGGGCGGGCGACGCGGCCACCGACGAGAACCACTATTCGAAGCGGCTGCTGCTGGCCGGCGTCCTCTCCGGCGCGCTCGCCATCCGACTGCATGCGGGCCGCGCCGACGCCCTGGCCTTCGTCGACCGCCGCATCGCCGACATCCTCCGCTTCGAGGCGTTCAAGCAGGCCTCGCCGGTCCGGCCCTACGATCTGATGGCCGGCGTCTTCCGTGCGCTGGGCCGCGCCCGCTACGGCCGCCCAGCGCCCCGGCCGGACCTCACCGACGCGCCCTGACTGCTTACCCATTCGGGGGAAGACGCTAAGGCGTCTTCCGGCAGAAGACGCTGAGCCACCGCTCGTGGGCGCGCTCGGGACGGGCGTCGCCTGTTACCTCCATGGAGAGCATCTCGAGCCCGCCCGTCTGAGCGATGAGCGACTGCGCGCGGGCCTCGTCCAGGTCCGTGAAGCGGCGCCCGTGCGCCTCGCGCTCGCGGGTCCCGTATTTGAAAGACATGAACCAGACGCCGCCGGGGACGAGCGCCCGCCTCAGGCGGCGCAGCGTCTCGGGGAGCCCGACCCGCGGCACGTGCAGCAGCGAAGCGCAGGCCCAGACGCCGTCGAACGCCTCGATCCAGTCCATCTGGTCGAAGGTCATCACGCGGACGTCGACACCGGCGTGTTCGCGGGCGAGCGCCGCGAGCGCCGGCGCGGCTTCCGTTGCGGTCACCTGGAAGCCCATCTCGTGGAACACCCTCGCGTCACGCCCCGAGCCGCAACCGGCCTCCAGCACGCGCCCGCCCGGCGGCAGGAGGGCGGCGAAGGTCGCTAGCTGCGGCAGCATGTCGGCCGCGACGCTGCGTGCGAAGAAGTCCTCGGCGTTCTCCTCGTAGAAGCGGATCGTGTCGACCATCGCTAGAGCGGCTTGACCCGGTTCACGTGCCCCATCTTGCGGCCCGGCTTGGCCTCGCGCTTGCCGTAGAGGTGCAGCCGGCTTTCGGGCTCCTGGGCGAACTTCAGCCAGCCCTGCGCCTCGTCGCCCAGCAGGTTCAGCATCTCCACCCGCGCGGTCGGATGGGTCGGCCCGAGCGGCCAGCCAGCGACAGCGCGGATGTGCTGCTCGAACTGGTCGACCTCGCAGCCGTCCAGCGTCCAATGGCCGGTGTTGTGCACCCTGGGCGCGATCTCGTTCACCAGCAGCCGGCCACCCTCCATCTCGAAGAGCTCGATCCCGATCACGCCGACGTAGTCGAGGCCGGCGAGCACGCGCGCGGCGATCCGCTCCGCCTGCTCGGCCACCGCGGCGACGACCCGGGCGGGGGCGATCGAGCGGCGCAGGATGCCGCCTTCGTGGTGGTTCTCGGCCAGCGGATAGACCGCCGTGGACCCGTCCCGCCCGCGCGCGGCGATGATCGACAGCTCGCGGCGGAAGCCCGCCGCCGCCTCCAGGATCACCGGTGCGCCGCCGAGCTCGGCGAAGGCGCGGGCGGCGTCCGGCGCATGCTCCACCCAGCGCTGGCCCTTGCCGTCGTAGCCCTCGCGGCGGGTCTTCATGAGCGCGGGCGCACCCACCTGCTCCATGGCCCCCACCGCCTCCTGCGGGCTGGCGGCCGGCGCGAAGGCGACGGTCGAGGCGCCGTGAGCGTTGAGGAAGCTCTTCTCGACGAACCGGTCCTGCGCCGCCTCCAGCGCCGCGGGTCCGGGCGCCACTGGGACGCCCAGCGCGGCGAGCTGCGCCACGGCGGCGGCCGGCACGTTCTCGAACTCGTAGGTGACCACGTCCGCAAGGTCGGCCAGCGCCTGCAGGCCCTTGGGATCGTCATAAGCCGCGGTGATGGCGTGGGCGGAGACCCGCGCCGCCGGGCCGTCCGGCTCCGGATCGAGGATCGCCACGTCGAACCCCAGCCGGGCGGCGGCCTGCGCCAGCATTCGGCCCAGCTGGCCGCCGCCCAGGATGCCGATTGTCGAGCCGGGCGCGAGCGGCAGGACCGGGGGGCTGCGGCTCAAGCGTCCTCCACCGTCTCGGGGATGCTCGCCGTCTGGCTCGCCGAGAAGGCCGCCACCCGCTCGGCCAGCTTCGGATCGGCGAGCGCCAGGATGCGCGCGGCCATCAGCGCGGCGTTGCGGGCGCCGGCCTCGCCGATCGCCAGCGTGCCCACCGGGATGCCCGCCGGCATCTGCACGATGGAGAGCAGCGAATCCATGCCCTTCAGCGCCTTGGTCTCGATCGGGACGCCCAGCACCGGCAGCTCGGTGAGCGAGGCGGTCATTCCCGGCAGGTGCGCCGCGCCGCCGGCGCCGGCGATGATCACCCTGACGCCCGACGCCTTGGCGCCCTTGGCGAAGGCGTACATGCGCTCGGGCGTGCGGTGGGCGGAGACCACCTTGGCCTGGTAGCCCACGCCCAGGCCCTCCAGCGTCTCGGCCGCATGGCGCAGCACCGGCCAGTCGGACCGGCTGCCCATGATGATGGCGACGGGCTGAGCGGTCATGCTTCGGTTCGGATCCCTCAGCCCCCGGGCCGGAAAAGCCGCGGAGTATAGGCGGGTGCTTTGCGGCGGCAACCGGCGGGGTTAGGATTCGCCCAAGTGACTGTTGCGTCTTTGATTCTCTTCGCCCCTCCGAGGCCGGAGCCCCGCGGAACCCCATGAAGATCACCGGCGCGCGCACCGAGCCCTTCTCGACGATCCGCAGGCGGGCCCTCGCCCAGGCCGGGGCCCAGACGAGCGCCGCCGCGCCCGCCGCCGACAGCACGACGTTCCTGGGCCTTGGCGAGGCCGATCTGACGCCCGTCGTGCAGGGCGCGCTGCAGGCGCTGCTCATCGAGATCGACGACCTGCGCGGCGAAGTGGCTCGGCTGAAGGCCCGGCTCTCCGAAGCCGAGGGGCTCGCTGATCGCGACGGACTCACGCCGCTGTTCAATCGCCGGGCCTTCCTGCGCGAGGTGGGCCGCATCCGCGCGTTTTCCCAGCGCTATGGCGCGCCGGCCAGCCTGGTCTACTTCGATCTCGATGACCTGAAGTCCATCAACGACCGGTTCGGCCACGCGGCCGGCGACGCCGCCCTGCAGGCGATGGCCGACCGCCTGCTGCGCAATGTGCGCGATTCCGACGTGGTCGGACGCATGGGCGGCGACGAGTTCGGGGTGGTCCTGGTCCAGGCCGACCAGGCGGTGGCCGAGGCCAAGGCCGCCGCGCTGGCCCGGGCGGTCGAACGCGAGCCGCTGCAGTTCGGCGACTGGTCCGCGCCGCTGCATGTCTCCTACGGGGTGCGCCAGCTGTCCCCCGGCCTCGAGCCGGAGGCGCTGGTGGCCGCGGCGGACGCGGCCATGTACCAGCGCAAGCGCGAGCGCGGCGGCTGAGCCCTACGCCGGGATGTCCGGCGTGAGCATGTCCTCGATGCGGGCGATCTCGTCCTTGAGGGCGAGCTTCTTCCGCTTCAGGCGGCCGATCAGCATCATGTCCGGCAGCGGCGAGACGGCGACCGCCTGGATGGCGGCGTCGAGGTCCGCGTGCTCCTGGCGCAGCTCCGCCAGCTGCGCCCGCAGCACCTCTTCCGACGGATCGACGGGATCGCTCATGGGTCCGGAAACTAGCCCAGCGCCGCGGCCAGCGCAGCCAGTTCGTCGTCCGGCGCGGCGCGGCCCCAGGCCTGCGAGGCGGCCTTCAGCGCGTCCAGCTCGTGCGCGCCGCCGCGGGCGTCGCCCGCCATCGCCTCCAAGGTCTCCATCAGCACCCGCTCGCAGCGGAGCTCGGCGGCCTTGACGTCGTCGCGAAGCCCCTCGCGCGCGCCGTCGTCGATCGGCGGAAACGGCGCCTTCAGCGCTCGCCGGACCTCGCGCAGCGGGACGAGCGCGGTGGCCTCCCAGGCCCGCGCCAGCTCGGCCGCCCGCACCAGCAGCGCCTTGTCGGCGGTCTCCGCCCACACCGCCCATAACAGCAGAGAGGTGTTCTGGCCGAAGGCGTCCTGCAGCCTCAGGCAGGCCTCCGGCACGCCGGGCCGGCCATAGGCGCGAAGCGTCCAATCCCACAGCGACATCGCCTCACGCCTCGCTCGTCAGGGGGCCGACATCCTCGCCCCAGCGCTTCACCGGCCGCCAGGAGAGGCCGAAGAGGTCGAGCGCGCGGCCGGCCGACTGGTCGACCATCTCCTCGAGGCTCTGCGGCTTGGCGTAGAAGGCCGGCATCGGCGGGGCGATCACCGCGCCCATCTCGGCCAGCCGGACCATGGTGCGCAGATGCCCCAGATGCAGCGGACTCTCGCGGACCATCAGCACCAGCGGACGGCGCTCCTTCAAGGTCACGTCGGCGGCGCGGGTCAGCAGCGACGAGGTCACCCCCGTGGCGATCTCGCTCATCGAGCGGACCGAGCAGGGCGCGACGATCATGCCGAGCGTCGGGAACGAGCCGGAGGCGATCGCCGCCCCCACGTCCGAGGTTTTGTGGACCACGTCGGCCCTGGCGTGCAGGTCGGCGGGCGAGAGGCCGGTTTCGTCGGCGAGCGTCAGCGCCGCGGCGCGGCTCATCACGAGGTGGCTCTCGACGGCGAGGTCGCGGCAAGCCTGCAGCACCCTCACCCCATAGATGGCGCCGGATGCGCCCGAGACCCCAACGATCAGCCGGGGCCGCTCGGTTTTCGGCATACGGAAGGTCCTAAACGCTCGAAGTCGTGGCCGAGCCACGCCCCGCCGTCTGCAAACATATGTGATCTGACAGCCGAGCATAGCGGGTGTTCACTTGACTGCCGTCCAACCGCAAGGAGGCCGCTCGTCATGGCCGTGGAAGCCAGGCTCCGTGAACTTGGAGCTCGCCACCAGTCCCTCGAAAAAGCCATTCAGGACGAATTGCGAAGGCCCGCCGCCGACGAAGACAGACTCAAGGAATTGAAGCGACAGAAGCTCCGGCTGAAGGACGAGCTGGAGGCCCTCAAGGCCGCGCTGCATTAGCGCCACTCTCCCCTCTCGCGAGGGAG
The DNA here is from genome assembly GCF_025934275.1 of Phenylobacterium sp. Classification (GTDB taxonomy): domain Bacteria; phylum Pseudomonadota; class Alphaproteobacteria; order Caulobacterales; family Caulobacteraceae; genus Phenylobacterium. The sequence continues at coordinate 22,801 of NZ_JAICYI010000048.1, read as the reverse complement.
ATCTCAGTCCTCCGCGTCTTCGGTTTCCTCCTCGAGGACCGGCGGCGGCTCCTCCAGCACGCCGGTCTCCGAGGCCGGGCGCAGCGTGGGGCCTTCCGGTTGCGCGGCGCCGCGGCGGGCATCCTCGCGGGCCCTCTTCTCGGCCGCCTTGCGCACCACCTCGTCGAGTTCCAGCTGGCTGACCAGGCCGAGCGTCACCGGGTCGACCGGCTTGATGTTGGGCGAGTTCCAGTGGCTGCGGTTGCGCACCGAATCGATGGTCGACTTGGTGGTCCCGAGGATGCGGGCGATCTGGCTGTCGGCGACCTCCGGGTGGTTGCGCAGGAACCAGGCGATGGCGTCCGGCCGGTCCTGGCGGCGCGACACCGGGGTGTATTTCGGTCCCTTCTTCTGCGGCTTCAGGTACTCCGCGTGCCGACTCTTCTGGGCCTTCATGCGGTACTTGGCGTCGCGTTCCGCGTGGTCGAGCTCCTCGCGCGAGAGCTGGCCGTTGGCGATCGGGTCCGCGCCGCGGATGTCGCGCGCCACCTCGCCATCGGCGATGCCCTTCACCTCCAGCGGGTGAAGGCCGCAGAAGTCGGCGATCTGGTCGAAGGTGAGCGAGGTGTTGTCGACCAGCCATACGGCGGTCGCCTTCGGCATCAGGATGTCGGTCATGGGAGATTGTCCGCAGTCAGAAACTAAGGCGCCCGGCCTTGCGGCCGGGCGGGGATTGATCGTCCATATAGGCTCCTTGCAGCCAAGAGAAAACGGGATTGTCGGCGCGCGCAGGCCGCAGGTGAGTTGGCGGCTCGCCGGCGTCAGGCAGCCCGGGCGTAGGCATGCGCGCCGGTCAGCGCCATGAGCTCGAGCGCATCGAACGGCGCGGCGCTCTTCACGTCGTTGTCGAAATAGGCGTAGACGTCGCGCCCGTCCGCGCGCCAGTGGGCGATGCGGGCGGCCCACCTGCGAAGCTCGTCGTCGCCATAGCGGCCGTGGTAACGGCCGCCCGGCCCATGGCCCCGGATGTAGATCCAGGAGGCCGTCCGCTCCCAGGGCGCGGGCGCGGAATGGTGGTCGGAAATGCAGAGCGCCGCGTCGAACTCGGCAAGGATGCGGAACACCTCCGGCGCGTACCAGCTCTCGTGCCGGAACTCGACGGTGTGGCGGCGATGCTTGGGCAGGAGCCTGAGGAAGCCCGCCAGCCGCTCGTCGTTGCGCCTGAGCTGCGGCGGCAGCTGGATCAGCGCCGGGCCGTAGTGGTCCGCGAGCGGCGCCATGCGGCCGAACACCAGGGCGACCGGCTCCTCGCAGTCCTTCAGCTTCTTGTTGTGGGTGATGAAGCGGCTGACCTTCCAGGCGAACACGAAGCCGTTCGGCGCGCGCCTGGCCCAGCCCTCGACCATGCTCTCCGACGGCAGGCGGTAGAAGCTCGCATTGATCTCGGCCGTATCGAAGCGGGCGGCGTAGTGCTCGAGCCGGTCCCTGTCCTTGGTCCCCGGCGGATAGAAGGGCCCTGTCCAGTCCTTGTAGGCCCAGCCCGAGCAGCCGATGCGGAGGTCAGCCATGTGCGCCTAACGCGCAGGCGCACCGGTCAGTCGAGCGCCTGGCGGCCGAGGATCTTCAGACCGTAGCCGGCCGAGCCCGGCAGCACGGTCTTCGACGAGGTGAGCAGGATCATGTCGCGCACGCCAAGGTCGATCAGGATCTGCGCGCCGATGCCGTAGTCGCGCAGGATGTTGGCGCTCTGGTTGCCCTCAGGCCCGCCGTAGCGCTCCGACAGCCAGTGCGGGTTGGGGTCGCGGATGAACACCGCCACCCCGGCGCCCTCGTGATCGGCGATCGCCTTCAGCGCCTTCGGCACGTACTCGCGCCGGGTCTCGACCGCCCCCAGCATGTCGGCGGCCATGTCGACGCGGTGCATGCGGACGAGCGTGGGCTTCTCCGGATCGACCTTGCCCTTGGCCAAGACCACGTGCTCGGTCTCATCGAGGACGTTGCGATAGACGATCAGCCGGAAGCGGCCGCCGTAGGTCGAATCGAACGGCCGCTCCAGCACCCGCTCCACCTGCCGCTCGGTGCGCCGGCGATAGGCGATCAGATCGGCGATGGTGCCGATTTTCAGTCCGTGGAGCTGGGCGAAGGCCACGAGGTCCGGCAGCCGCGCCATCGACCCGTCGTCCTTCATGATCTCGCAGATCACTCCGGCGGGATAGAGGCCGGCCATGCGGCTGATGTCGACGGCGGCCTCGGTGTGGCCGGCGCGGACCAGGACGCCGCCGTCCTTGGCGACCAGCGGAAAGACGTGGCCCGGCGAGACGATATCGTCGGGCCCCTTGGTGGGATCGATGGCGACGGCGATGGTGTGCGCCCGGTCGTGAGCGGAGATGCCGGTGGTCACCCCCTCGCGAGCCTCGATCGAGACCGTGAAGGCGGTGCCGTGGCCGGACTGGTTCTCGCTGGCCATCGGCGGCAGCCTCAGCTGCCGCGCCCGCTCGGCCGGGATCGAGAGGCAGACCAGCCCGCGGGCGTGCTTGGCCATGAAGTTGATCTGCTCGGGCGTCGCGAACTGAGCGGGGATGATGACGTCCCCCTCGTTCTCGCGATCCTCGGCGTCCACCAGGATATAGGGCCGCCCGTTGCGGGCGTCCTCCAGGATGTCCTCGATCGAGCTGATCGCCGCGTGGACGCTGTCGTCGCCAGGGATGGAACCGGCCGGCCGCGGCACGAGATAGGGACGCTTCATCAGCCCACCGGCTCCTTGGTCGCCCGCAGCTGGGCGAACTCCACCACCTGCTCGGCCACCGTGGCGAGCTGCCAGGCGTCCTTCGGCTCCCGGCACTCGCCGGCCTCGTCGAACAGGCTCGCGCCGGCGTTGAGCGCGGCGCCGAACGGCGTCGGCCAGCCTCTGAGGGCATGTATGATCGCGCGCAGCGCCATCAAGGTGGTGCCCGCCGCCTGCCAGCCGTCCGCGGTGATGATCGTCCCCACCGGCCGCCCCTGGAAATAGGGCGTCACGTCTTCGCGGGTCAGTTCCAAGGTGTCGAGCGCGTTCTTCATCACGCCGGAGATCGAGCCGTGGTAGCCGGGGCTCGCCACGATCACCCCGTCGGCGGCCCGGATCGCCGCGGCCAGCTCCTCCTGCTCGGCGGTGGCCCTGGCGGGCCGCGGATCGAAGATCGGCAACCGGGCCAGGAAGGCGCCGCCCAGGAGCTGCGTCTCTGCGCCGGCCGCCCCGGCCGCCCGCAGCGCCACCGTAAGCGCCCGCTCCGTGGACGATCCCGGGCGGATGGTGCCGCCGATGCCGACGATCAGCGGCCGTGCGCTCATGCCTGCTCCTTCTCCGGGTGAAGCCTACGCCGGCTCGGCTTCCTTGCGGCGGGCCGAGTAGGCGCTCTTCAGCTCGTCCAGCTCCTTGGCGTAACGCTTCTGGGCTTCCTCCCGCAGTTTCGGGATGTGGTAGGCCGGGAAGAGCTCGTTGTCGGGTCGGTAGTCCTTCAGCACCTGCTTGGCGACCGTCACCTTGTGCACTTCGGTCGGGCCGTCGGCGATGCCCATGACCAGCGACGAGGTCACCATGTGCATGAACGGCATCTCGTTGGAGACGCCGAGCGCGCCGTGCAGGTGCGCCGCCTTCTGCGCGATGTCGTTGTAGACCTTGGGCATCATCACCTTGATCGCGGCGATGTCCTTACGGACCAGCTGGTAGTCCTTGTGCTTGTCGATCAGCCAGGCGGTGCGCAGCACCATCAGGCGGAAGCTCTCCAGCGCGATCCAGCTCTCGGCGATGTCGGACTGCACCATCTGCAGGTCGGCGAGCTTGCCGTCGCGGGTGGTGCGCGAGACCGCGCGCTTGCACATCAGGTCGAGCGCGTTCTTGCAGGCGCCCACCGTGCGCATGGCGTGGTGCACGCGCCCGCCGCCCAGCCGCACCTGGGCGATGACGAAGGCTGCGCCGCGCTCGCCCAGCAGCGCCTCATAAGGCAGGCGCACGTTGTTGTAGCGGACGTAGCCCTCGCTGCCGCCGCCGATCTCGCCGCCCGCGCCCACGGCCACGTTGCGGATGATCTCCACGCCGGGCGTGTCGGTGGGCACCAGGAAGATCGAGGTGCGCTTGTAGGGATCCTTGGCGTCAGGGTCGGTGACCGCATAGAGCACCAGCACCTTGGCCCAGCGGGCGCCGGTGGAGAACCACTTCTCCCCGTTTATCACCCACTCGTCGCCTTCCAGCACCGCGCGGGTCTTGAAGGTGAGCGGATCGGACCCGCCGGTTGGTTCGCTCATCGAGAAGGCCGAACGGATCTCGCCGTTGAGCAGCGGCCAGAGATACTTCTCCTTCTGCGCCTCGGTGCCGTAATGAGCGATGATCTCGGCGTTGCCCGAGTCCGGCGCCTGGCAGCCGAAGACCGTGGGCGCAAGTCCGTTGCGGCCCAGCTTCTCGTTCATCAGGCCGAGCTTCAGCTGCCCGTAGCCCTGGCCGCCGAGCTCAGGGCCCAGGTGGCAGGCCCACAGGCCCTCGGCCTTCACCTTGTCCTGCAGCGGCTTGATGAACTTCTCGCGGCCCAGCGGACCGTGGACGGCCATGCCGAGGTGCGAGAGGGGCTCGACCTCCTCGCGCATGAAATCCTCGATCCAGTCCAGCTTCTTCTGGAACTCGGGATCGGTCTCGAAATCCCAGGCCATCTAGCGCCTCCATCGGCTGCGTTATTCGAAGTTTCAGTATGTTTCTCGACGCCCGATCATTATCAAACGCCTGTTCGGCTTACGCAACCGGGCGTCCCGGGTATGATGCAGCGCTCGATCGGGAGGGAGTCATGCGCAGATTGATCCTGGCCGCCGCGATCGCGGCCCTCGCCGCGCCGGCCGCGGCCGACACCCTGCAGGAAGTCACGACCCGCGGGATCGTGATTCTGGTGGGCGACATGCAGATCGATGTGACCTACACGCCCGACGGCAAGTTCACGGCGGCCCAGGGCCAGATCTTCGGCGCCTGGCGCATCGACGGCGACAAGCTCTGCACGCAGTCGAACTACGACGAGACGGAGCAATGCGTCGGATACCCCAAGGGCAAGAAGTCTGGCGACAGCTTCGAGGTGACCGGCCCGCAGGGCTCGGCCACGATCCGGATCAAGTAGCCGCGCTCAGAACGCGCCGCCGCGGCCCTGGCCTGCGACGAAGCGGCTCGCGCCCTCGACGGCGGAGCCCGTGCGCAGGGTCGCCATGCCGAGACGCACCTCGTTCGCCGTCGCCTCGTCCCAGTCCATCGACCACTGGGCGAGCGCCGACAGCCGGTCGTTCCTGAGGCAGAGCTGGGGGAAGGCGGAGATTTGCCGCGCCAGTTCCAGGGCGGCGTCGAGCGCTGCGCCGTTCGGCGCGAGCCGGTTGGCGAGGCCGATCTCGTAGGCTTCCTTCGCCTCGACCGGCCGGCCGGTGAGGATCAGGTCCATCGCCCTCGAGTGGCCGATCAGCCGGGGCAGGCGCACGGTCCCCAGATCGATCAGCGGCACGCCGAAGCGCCGGCAGAAGACGCCGAACACCGCCCCTTCGGCCGCGACGCGCAGGTCGCACCAGCAGGCGACCTCCAGCCCGCCCGCCACCGCGTAGCCCTCCACCGCGGCGATCACCGGCTTGCCCAGGCGCAGGCGGGTGACGCCCATCGGGCCCATGTCCCCGTCCGGCCGCACGGGATTGGCGCCGGCGTCGGGACGGTTCTCGGAGATCGCCTTCAGATCCGCGCCGGCGCAGAACGCGCCGCCCCGCCCCTGCAGGATCGCGACGTCCAGCGCCTCGTCGGCGTCGAACGCCTTGAAGGCCTCGTAGAGCGCCCTGGCGGTCGCGGCGTCCACGGCGTTGCGCCGCTCCGGCCGCTCGATCGTGACGACGGCGATGCGGCCCTGGTGCTCGATGCTGACGGCGGACATGGCGCTTGCTCCGGTTCGACGTCAGCATCGTCACGCTTGCGGCCCCGCGGAAGGCAAGGGCTAATGCCGGCGGCAGGCTTTCCAGGAGGATGCGATGGACCAGATCACCCGGGCCAAGTCGTTGGGATTTTCGGCCGAGCGGCTCGCCAAGATCGATCGCTTCCTGCAGGAGAAGTACGTGGCCGCAGGCAAGCTGCCGTGCGCCCAGTTCGTGCTCGCCCGCCAGGGTCAGGTGGTCCACCAGACGCTGCTCGGTCAGCAGGACCCCGAGCGTGGGACGCCGCTGCGCGAGGATACCGTCTATCGGATCTACTCGATGACCAAGCCGATCGCCTGCGTGGCGCTGATGACCCTCGTCGAGGAGGGCCTGATCGCGCTCGACGATCCGGTGGCCAAGCACATCCCCGAGTGGAAGGACCTGGGCGTCTTCTCCGCCGGCGTGACGCCCGCCTTCATGGTCACCCCGCCGGCGCGGCCCATGCAGGTGGTGGACCTGCTGCGCCACACCTCGGGCCTGACCTACGGCTTCCAGAACCGCAGCAACGTCGACGCCGCCTACCGCAAGCTGAAGGTGGAGGACATGCGCGGGGAGCACGACCTCGAGGGCATGATCCGCCTGCTGGCCAAGCTGCCGCTGGAGTTCTCGCCGGGCGAGGCATGGAACTACTCGGTCTCGACCGACGTGGTCGGCTACCTGGTGCAGAAGATCGCCGGCAAGCCGCTGTCCGAGGTGCTGAAGGAGCGGATCTTCGAGCCGCTGAAGATGGTCGACACGGGCTTTTCGGTCCGCGAGGACCAGCGCAGCCGCTTCGCCGCCTGCTACAATGCCAAGCCGGGCGGCAAGATGGAGCTGCAGGACGATCCGGCGAAGAGCCCCTATCTGAAGCCGCCGAAGCTGGAGTCCGGCGGCGGCGGCCTGGTCTCGACCGCCGCCGACTACCTGCGCTTCACCACCATGCTGGTGAACGGCGGCGAGCTGGAGGGCCAGCGCATCCTGGCGCCGAAGACCGTCAAGCTGATGGCCTCCAACCACTTGCCCGACGGCAAGGACCTCACCGAGCTCTCGCGCTCGCTGTTCTCCGAGAGCACCAACGCCGGCGTCGGCTTCGGCCTGGGGTTCGCCGTGGTGTTCGACCCGCCGAAGACGCTGATCCCCTGCTCGAAGGGCGAGTTCTACTGGGGCGGCGCGGCCTCCACCGCCTTCTGGGTCGATCCGCTGGAGGAGGTCACGGCGGTGTTCATGACCCAGCTCCTGCCGTCGTCGACCTATCCTATTCGGCGGGAGCTTCGGACACTGGCATACGCGGCGCTTGAGGAGACGAACGGCTAGCATCGCGTTCTTCGGCCGAGACGATCGCCTCGCTCTCCTCGATCATCGGCTGGCCGAGGCCGGTGTCGGGCGCATCGGAACTTGGCGTGAAGTCGAGCATGCGCGCTCTGCGCCAGCCGAACGGGCCGTCGTAGAAGTAGTAGAGCCCCGACAGCACGAGAGTCGTGAGGCTGCCGATCGGAAAGGCGAGCCAGATGGCGTCGGCGTGCAGGCGCGGCTCCAGCAGCACCGCCACCGGGATGCGCACCACCCACAGCGAGATGATCATGGCCAGCAGGGGCGGCCAGACGGCGCCGGTCGCCCGGACGATGCCGGAGAAGATGAAGGCCACGCCGAACGGGATGAAGCCCCAGAGCACGATCATGTTGATGTGCGTCGCGATCTGCAGCGCCGGGCTGGTCGCCGGCAGGAACGCCTGCAGGGCGTAGGGGTCGGCGAACTCCAGGATCAGGACCGGAACGCCGGTGAACAGGACCGCGAGCAGGCTGCCGATCCGGGCCACCCGCTCCACGCGGTCCATGCGACGGGCGCCGACGTTCTGGGCGGCCATCGACGAGCAGCCTGCGCCAAGCGCCATGGCCGGCATCTGCACGTAGGTCCAGAACTGTGCGCCGGCCCCATAGGCGGCGGAGGTATGCACGCCGTAGCGGTTGACGAACGAGAGCATGGTCACCGCGGCCAGGCTAATGACCATCATCTGGATGCCCATGGGCGTGCCCTTGGCGATCAGCGTCCAGATGATCTTCAGGTCCGGCAGCAGGAGCCGCCAGTCGGACGGCTTGAGCACCAGGATGGAATTCTTCCGGTAGAGGTAGACCAGCATCGCGGCCAGGGTGATGGTCTGGGCGATGAGCGTGGAGGTGGCCGAGCCGGCGATGCCCATTTTCGGGAACGGCCCGAGGCCCATCAGCAGGAGCGGGTTCATCACCACGTCCAGCCCCACCTGCACCAGGGCGAAGTAGAACGGCGTGCGGCTGTCTCCGGTCCCCCGCTGGGCCATCATCATGAAGCTGAAGAAGAAGAAGAACGGGATCGCCCCGAAGATCACCCGCAGGTAGGCGATGGCGTCGGCGCGGGCATCCGCCGGCGTCTTCATGGCGTCCAGGATGTGCGGCGTCAGCACGCCGCCCAGCACGCCGATCAGGATCGAGATGGCCAGGAAGAAGGTCGTCGACGTGCCCACGACCTTGCGGGCGAGCGGCTCGTCCTCGGCGCCGATCGCCTGTCCGATCAGGATGTTGGCCGCCATCGTCACGCCGAAGGCCGCGCCCAGCATCATGAAGAAGATCTGGTTGGAGTTGTTGGTGGCGGTGACCCCGGCCTCGCCCAGCACGTGGCTCACCCAGAACATGTTGGCCGAGCCGTTCAGCGACTGCAGGATGTTCGAGCCGAGCACCGGCAGGGAGAAGAGGATCAGCGTCTTGCCGATCGGACCCGTGGTCAGGTCGGGACCGCCGCGCCGACCCGCGAATCCTCCTGGGGAGCCTCGAAAGCCGCCGCCCGGCGGGCCGCCCATGGGACCGCGGGGGGGGCCCCGACCCCCTCCTCCGGCGTTGGCGGTCGTGGGCTCCAAGAGTTCAGTCCCTTCTTCGCCCACGTGCGCGCAGGCCCGTCGCCGGCCGCGTCAAACGAACGGCGATTCATGGCAGGAGCCTGAAATGGTAGGTATCGCCCCGCGCCGCTTCAAGCGTGCGGCCGAAGATCGCGCCCCCGGGGCCGCTTGAGCCGCGGTGGTTTCGTTGTAAGAGGGCGGACGGAAGGCTCGCCTTTGGGGGGCGCGGCCGCCGATTTCGCGAAAGACCGCATGAAGATCCTGATCACGGGCGGGGCCGGCTTCATCGGATCGGCGGTGGTGCGCCGCGCCGTCGCCGATGGACACCATGTGGTGAACCTCGACGCGCTCACCTATTCCGCCAACCTGGAGAACGTGGCCAGCGTGGCGGAGAACCCGCGCTACGTCTTCGAGCACGCCGACGTGGCCGACGAGGCCGCGGTCGCCGCCATCTTCGCTCGCCATAAGCCGGATGCGGTGATGCATCTGGCGGCCGAGAGCCACAACGACCGCGCAATCGAGGCGCCGCTGGCCTTCGTGCGCGCCAACGTCATGGGCACGGCGGTTCTGCTGGAGGCCGCGCGGAAGCACTGGTCGAGCCTACCCGCGGGGAAAAAGGCGGCCTTCCGTTTTCACCATGTCTCCACGGACGAGGTGTTCGGCGCGCTCGGCCACGACGGCGCCTTCGACGAGACGACGCCCTACGATCCGAACTCGCCCTATTCGGCCTCGAAGGCCGGCGCCGACCACCTGGTGCGGGCCTGGGGCCGCACGTTCGGGCTTCCGGTGGTGCTGACCAACTGCGCCAACAACTACGGCCCCTACCAATTCCCCGAGAAGCTGATCCCGACGGTCATCAGCCGGGCGCTGGAGGGCAAGTCGATCCCGGTCTACGGCCAGGGCCTGCAGGTCCGCGACTGGCTGCACGTGGACGATCATGCCGAGGCCCTGTTGCTGGTGCTGGCCAAGGGCCGCACAGGCGAGACCTATTGCATCGGCGGCGGCACGGACCGGCCGAACCTGGAGATCGTCCAGCGGCTCTGCGCCGCGCTCGACCGCATCGCCCCGGCCAATACGCCGCACGCCGAGAAGATCGAGTTCGTGGCCGACCGGCCGGGCCACGACTTCCGCTACGCCATCGATGCGGCCAAGCTGCGGCGCGAGCTCGGCTGGACGCCCGCCACCTCGCTCGATCAGGGTCTGGAGGAGACCGTGCGCTGGTACGTCGACAACCGCGACTGGCTGCAGCGGATCCGCGAGCGCGGGTTCCACTCCGAGCGGCTCGGACTCGTCAAGGCGTGAGCCTGCGCATCCTGCAGTTCGGAACGACCGGGCAGCTGGGCCGCGAGATGCTCCGCCAGGCGTCCGGCCACGCGGTGCAGCTGATCGCGCTCTCCCGCGGCGAAGCCGACCTATCGGAGCCCGCCGCCTGCGCCGAGGTGGTCCGCGACGCCCGGCCGGACCTGGTGGTGATCGCCGCGGCCTACACGGCCGTCGACCGGGCCGAGTCCGAGCGCGAGCTCGCGGGCCGGATCAATGGCGAAGCGCCGGGCGCCATCGCCCGCGCGGCGCATGCGAGCGGCGCGGTGCTGGTGCACATCTCCACCGACTATGTATTCGACGGGACCAAGGGCGCCCCCTACGTCGAGACCGACCCGATCTGTCCGGTCAACGCCTACGGCGCATCCAAGGCGCTGGGCGACCAGGCGGTGCTGGAGGGCGCCGCGCGGGCGCTGATCCTGCGGGCGTCCTGGGTGGTCTCCGCCCAGGGCAGGAACTTCGTGAAGACCATGCTGCGGCTGGCGGAGGAGGGGCGGCCGCTGCGGGTCGTCGACGACCAGTTCGGGCGGCCGACCAGCGCGGCCGATCTCGCCGGCTTCATCCTTGCGAACGCGATCGGGCTTGCTGCCGCCGCCACCGGCGATCCGCGTTTCGGCGTGTGCAACTTCGCCAACGCCGGGGAGACCACCTGGCGCCATCTGGCCGAAGCCGCCCTGGCCGAGGCGCTGGGCGACGCCGCGCCCGCCGTCACCCAGATCGCCACCGCCGAGTTCCCGACGCCCGCGCGGCGCCCGGCGCGCGGCACGCTCGACACACACCGTCTGGAAACCCTCTTCGGCTATTCCCCCCGCCCGTGGCGCGAGGCGCTTAGGGATATCGTGGCGGAGCTGAAGGTGAGCGCATGAGGCGCGGGATCGTCCTGGCGGGCGGAGCGGGCACGCGACTGCATCCGCTCACGCTTGCGGTCTCCAAGCAGCTGCTGCCGGTCTACGACAAGCCGATGATCTACTATCCGCTGTCGGTCCTGCTGCTGGCCGGCTGCCGCGAGATCCTGATCATCACCACGCCTGAGGACCAGGCCAGTTTCAAACGCCTGCTCGGCGACGGCGGCCAACTCGGCGTGCGCTTCCAATACGTGGTCCAGCCCAGGCCCGAGGGCCTGGCCCAGGCCTTCATCCTCGGCGAGGAATTCGTCGCCGGCGATCCCAGCGTGATGATCCTGGGCGACAACATCTTCTTCGGCCAGAACTTCAGTCAGACTCTGAGGGCGGCCGACTCGCGTTCGCACGGCGCCACCGTGTTCGGCTATCTGGTGCAGGACCCGGAGCGCTACGGCGTGGTCGAGCTCGGTGCGGGCGGCAAGGCGCTGGGCATCGAGGAGAAGCCCAAGGCCCCGAAGTCCAACTATGCGGTGACCGGGCTCTATTTCTACGACGGCCGTGCGAGCGAGTTCGCCCGGTCGCTTAAGCCGTCGGCCCGCGGCGAGCTGGAAATCACCGCCCTCAACCAGGTCTATCTCGAAGCCGGCGAGCTGTCGGTGGAGCTGCTCGGCCGCGGCTTCGCCTGGCTGGACACCGGCACCCATGACAGCCTGATCCAAGCCGGCGAGTTCATCCGCACCGTCGAGCAGCGCCAGGGGCTGCGCATCGGCTGCGTCGAGGAGATCGCCTTCCGCCACGGCTGGATCGGCGCGCCCGAGCTGCGCGCGCTCGCCGGGCAGCAGGCCAAGAGCGAGTACGGCCAGTATCTCCGCGCGCTCGCCGACGGGCTGGTCGTCGCCGAGGAGCCGGCGGAGTAGTCAGGCCGCGGCCAGGACGCTGCGGGTCCGGCCGTAGAGCAGATAGACCAGCAGGCCCACGCCGTTGCAGGCCAGGAAGAAGAGCTGGGTGAAGGCCGCGAGGCTGGCGAAGAGGTAGAGGCAGCCCAGGACCGCCAAGGGGCCGACCAGCCACCACGCCGGCGTGCGGAACGGGCGGACGAGATCGGGCCTCTGGCGGCGCAGCGCCATCATGGCGATGGCCGTGGCGATGAAGGCCGCCAGCGTCCCGGCGTTGGCCACCTCCGCCAGCCGCTTCAGCGGCGCCAGCCCGGCCATCACTGCGGCCACGCAGGCGGTGAAGACGGTCACCCGCGCCGGCACGCCGCGGCCGTTCACGGCGCAAAGCCAGGTGGGGATCAACCCGTCGCGCGACATGGCGAAGAACACCCGGCTCTGGCCGAACATGAAGGCCATGATCACCGTCGGCAGGGCGATCACCGCGGCGGCGGCGATCAGCACCGCGGCGCCGCCGTGGTCGCCCTGGCGCAGGATGAAGGCCAGGGGCTCGCCGCTCTTGGCGAACACGTTGAACGGCGCGGCCCCGAGCGCGGCGGCGGCGACGATCATGTAGATGGCCGCGCACGCCAGCATCGAGCCCACGATCCCGATGGTCAGGTCCCGCGACGGGTTCTTGGCCTCCTCGGCCGCCGTCGAGATGGCGTCGAAGCCGTAGAAGGCGAAGAAGATCACCGCCGCGGCGGCCATGACGCCGCGCTTGGTCCCGTCGGCGCCCACGTGGGCGTTGAACCCGAACGGCATGAACGGCTGGAAATGGCTGGCGTCGAAGCTGGGCAGGGTGAGCGCGACGAAGGCCGCGAGCGCGGCCACCTTGAAGGCGACCAGGAAGGTGTTGAGCGTGGCGCTCTCGCGGGTGCCGACCAGGAGCAGGGCCGCCACCACGGCGATGATGAACATCGCCGGCAGGTTGACGAGGCCGGCCGGGTCCCCCCAGGGCCCGGCGGCGAGGCTCGCCGGCAGACCCCAGCCATGGCTCGCCAGGAAGCCCTGCGCATAGCCGGACCAGCCCACCGCCACGGCCGAGCAGACCACGGTGTATTCGAGGATCAGGCTCACGCCGACGATCCAGGCGACCAGTTCGCCCATGCCGGCATAGGCGTAGGTGTAGGCGCTGCCCGCCTGCGGCATCAGCGTCGCCATCTCGGCGTAGCAGAGCGCGGCGAAGGCGCAGACCGCGCCGGCGATCGCGAAGGACAGGATCACCCCCGGGCCGGCCTGCCCCGCGCCCACGCCGATCAGGGTGTAGATCCCGGTGCCGATGATCGCCCCGACGCCAAGCGCGATCAGGTGCGGCCAGGAGAGCGTACGGCGAAGCTCGCGCACCTCGACGCCTTGGCGGGCGAGCGCGATCGGCTTGCGGCGCGTCACGAAGCTCATGTGCAGCAGGCCCCCGCCGGCGCAATCCCCGGCCCCGTGCGGTCCAGCATGGGGGCATGGACGGCCCCCGACAAGTCGCCGCCGGGTGAGACCTTCCGATCGTTGACGGCGCCGCTGTGCGCGGCGGGGCATTAGCGGAAAGGAAACGATCTTGACGCCTGAGTCATCGAAACATTGATGCAACACGGGTATGCTGGAAAGCGCGCCTGAACGGCGTTAAGTAGCGGTCACACATCAGGCTGCCCGATCCGCCTGCTTCCGCGGGTCGGACGGTGGAGGAGATTTCAGGATGAAAACTGCACGAATTGGCGTGCTGGCCGCGCTCGGCGGCGCGGCCCTGGTCTATGGCCTGGCGAGCGACGGCCTTTCCTCGCACGGCGCGCGCAGCGTCGCGGCCGAATCGGCGGCCGCCCAGCCGACGACGGTCGGCAACTTCATGCTGGTCGACCAGAACCTCCAGGCGCACGAGCTCTACCGCATGGCCGACAAGCCGGCGATCGTGCTGATCACCCAGATGGACGGCTGCCCGATCTCGCGGAGCCAGGCTCCGGCGTACAAGGAGCTGGAGCAGGCCTACGCCGGCAAAGGCGTGCAGTTCCTGATGCTGAACTCCGCCACCCAGGACACCCGCGAAGCGATCCAGCAGGAGGCGAAGGACGCGGGCTTCGACATGCCGATCCTGCTCGACCAGAACCAGCTGGTCGGCGAAACCCTCGGCGTGAAGCGGACCGCCGAGGTGATCGTGATCAACCCGAAGACCTGGCAGGTCGTCTACCACGGGCCGGTCGACGACCGCAGCGACTACGGCGGCGGCCAGAAGCCGGTTGAGCATCGCTACGCCGCCGACGCGCTCGACGCGGTGCTCGCCGGCAAGCCTGTGCAGCAGGCGTCGCTGCCCGCGAAGGGCTGCCTGATCGACTTCCCGGCCCGCGCGCAGCCGCAGAAGATCACCTACGTCCACGACGTGGCGCCGATCCTCGAGAAGAACTGCGTGGGCTGCCACGAGAAGGGCGGCATCGGCCCGTTCGCGATGGACAGCTACGACCGCGTCAAGGGCTTCTCGCCGATGATCCGCGAGGTCATCATGACCCACCGGATGCCGCCCTATAACGCCGACCCGCACGTGGGCGTGTTCTCGGACAACAGGAACCTCACGCCGCACGAGATCAAGACGATCGTCCACTGGGTGGAGGATGGCGCGCCGCGCGGCGAGGGGACCGACCCGCTCGCCGCCCACCAGCACGTCGCCCAGGACTGGCCGCTCGGAAAGCCCGACCTGGTGCTCGACGTCCCGGCGTTCACCATCCCGGCGACCGGCGTGGTGGACTACAAGCACCCGTGGGTCCTCAACCCGCTGACCGAGGGCCGCTGGATCCGCGCCACGACCATCAAGGTCGAGCAGCGCCAGGGCGTGCACCACCTGCTCACCGGCTACATGAAGGACGTGCCCAAGCCCGGCGAGCAGGCCTACGAGAACAAGTGGGGCGTCTCCGTCGGCGGCTATGCCGTGGGCGCCGAATCCGAAATCTCGCCGCCCGACGTGGGCTCTTACCTGCCGCCCGGCGGCGCGATCGGCATCCAGGCGCACTACACGCCGTTCGGCAAGGAAGCCACCGACCATTCCAAGATCGGGGTCTACTTCTACAAGCCCGGCGAGACGCCGAAGTACGTGATGCACGGGGGCGTGGTGGTGGACAACACAATCACCATTCCGCCGAACGAGCCGCGCCACCACGAGATCGCCTACCTGACCTTCCCGCACGACGCGCTGCTCTACTCGGCCTTCCCGCACGCCCATTACCGGGGCTACGCGGCGGACCTGTGGATCCAGTATCCCGACGGCAAGAAGAAGCTGCTGCTGACCCTGCCGCGCTACGACTTCAACTGGCAGCGGGATTACACCTTCGCCCAGCCGGTGAAGGTGCCGGCGGGCTCGAAGCTGATCGCCCACTGGACCTACGACAACTCGAAGGAGAACCCGGCCAACCCGGATCCCAACAAGACCATCACCTGGGGCGAGCAGTCCTGGGACGAGATGTTCTACACCGCGATCCGCTACCGCTGGCTGGATGAGACCTCGAGCCACCAGCTGCCGCAGTACGACCAGGACCTGAACCGCACCCGTATGGTTGGGATGCTGGACGACAACGTCGACGGCAAGATCGAGAAGGCGGAGCTGAAGGGTCAGATGGGCACGATGCTCGCCAAGTACTTCGACGTGCTGGACAAGAACCACGACGGCTCGCTCGACGTGGCCGAACTCTCGGCCGCCCAGAAGATGATGGGCGGTTTCCGGCGTCGGGCGCCCTCCACCGCGGCGGAGGCCTTCTCCTCCGCCGAACATCCCGGCGGCCAGCACTAAGGTCCTAGCTGTTCCAGAGCCCCCGGCGATCGCTCGCCGGGGGCGTTTTCTTTTTCGACCCATGCGGCTGCTGATCCACGACGCCAGCTACCGACGGCTGAAGGACCGTATCGATGCGCTCGCGGGCGTAGAGCCCGTGATCATGTCGAGCGACGCGAGCCTGAGCCTCGACGGTAAGCCGATAGCCCTGGAAGCCGCTGCGCTCGAGGCCGCCTGGACCAACAACGACGTCTGGTTCGGGCGGAACGGCCGCGACTTCGCCATCGCCATCCTGAAGTCGCCGACCATCAAGTGGATGCAGAGCGGCGCGGCCGGCTTCGACAATCCGATGTTCGGCCAGGTGGCGCAGCGCGGCGTGCGGCTCACCACCAGCCATGGTCAAGCGGTGGGCATGGCCGACTACGTCGTCTGGGGCGTGCTCGATCATTTCCAGCGCGGGCCCGAACGCCGGGCGGCGCAGGCGGCGCACGAGTGGACCCGGATGACCTTCCGTGACCTCGAGCACAGCCATTGGCTGGTGATCGGCTTCGGCGCGATCGGCGAGGGCGTGGCGCGTCGCGCCAGAGGCTTTGGCGCGCAGGTCACGGGCGTGCGCCGCAACCAGGCGCCCCACCCCTGCGCCGACGCCATCGCCCCGCAGTCGGAGCTGCGGCGGCTGCTGCCGGACGCCGACGTGGTGGTCCTCGCCTGTCCGCTCACGCCGGAGACCAAGGGGCTGGTCGACGACGCCTTCGTAGCCGCGATGAAGCCACGCTCGGTGCTGGTGAACGTGGGTCGCGGCGGCCTGGTGGACGAGCCGGCCCTGCTGGCCGGCCTCGACCGGGGCGTTCCCGAGCACGCCATGCTCGACGTCTTCCAGACCGAACCCCTGCCCGCCGACAGCCGCTTCTGGGACCACCCGCGAGTGACGCTCACCGCCCATGCCTCCGGCGCCAGCGAGGGCCAGCCCCGGCGCAACGACGAGCTGTTCCTCGAGAACCTGCGCCGCTACCTCGCCAGCGAGCCGCTGCTGCACGAGGCTGACCCCAAGGACGTGCTGGCGGGCTGACCCGCCCCGCGCGCGCCGAACGCGGGTCGGTTGACAGGGCGCGCGCGATCCTGGCAGTTGGGCCGCCACGAAGTTCCTGACAGTGGGGCTGTCATGAAATCGCCTTCTCCGAGCCTGCGCGACCGCCAGCGCGAGGAGACCCGCGAGCAGATCCTGCGCGCCGTCGGCCGGCAGCTGGAGCGCGGGCCGCTGGAAGACCTGTCGTTCCCCGAGATCGCCAAGGACGCCGGAGTCGGCGAGCGCACCGTCTACCGCTACTTCCCGACCAAGGAGGCGCTCCTGGGCGCGTTCTGGGCCTGGATGCAGAACCAGGCCGTGGCCGCGCCCGAACGGCCGCGGCGCCCCGCGCCGCTGCCCCGCATCCGCGAGGCGATCACCGCACCGCGCGACGCGCGGCGTCCGATGCGCATCCTGTTGGCCACCGACGCCTGGGAGCCGCAGGTCAACGGGGTTGTCCGCACGCTCACGCGCGTGGTGAAGGAGCTGAAGGCCATGGGCCATGCGGTCGAGGTGATCAGTCCCGACCTGTTCAAGACCTTCCCGCTGCCGACCTATCCCGAGATCCAGCTGGCGATCGGTTGCTACGAACCGGTGCAGGAGCGCTTCAAGGCGTTCGAGCCGGAAGCCATCCACATCGCCACCGAGGGCCCGATCGGGCTCGCCGCGCGGCGGATCTGCGTGGAGTGGAAGCTGCCGTTCACGACCAGCTACCACACACGGTTTCCGGAGTACGTCTCGGCGCGGCTGCCTTTGCCGCTCGCCGCCGGCTACGCCTACATGAAGTGGTTCCACAAACCGTCCGGGCGGGTGATGGTCGCCACGCCGACCATGCGCGACGAGCTTTCGACGCACGGCTTCCGCAATATCTCCTCCTGGTCGCGGGGCGTCGACACCGAGGTCTTCCACCCCCGGCGCGAGGGCGAGGCGGACGTCTACGCCGACCTGCCGAGGCCGATCTTCCTCTACGTCGGTCGGGTGGCCGTGGAGAAGAACATCGAAGCCTTCCTGGGGCTCGATCTGCCGGGGACGAAGGTCGTCGTGGGCCCGGGGCCGCAGCTGGAGGAGCTTCGCGGCAAGTACCCGAGCGTGGTCTTTACCGGTCCGAGGTCGGGCGAGACGCTGACCGCCCACTACAACTGCGCCGACGTGTTCGTCTTCCCCTCGCTCACCGACACCTTCGGCCTGGTGCTGCTGGAATCGATGGCCTGCGGCACGCCCGTCGCGGCCTATCCCGCGCCCGGGCCGGTCGACATCCTCCCCAACTCCGGCGCGGGCGTCCTGGCCCACTCGCCGACCGAGGGCCTGAAGGAAGCCTGCCTGGAGGCGCTCAGGCTGGATCGGAGGCAGGTCCGCGCCTTCGCCGAGAAGTTCTCCTGGCGGGCCTGCGCCGAGGATTTCGTGCGCAACCTGCAGCCCTATCCCGAGCCGGAGAAGACCCGCTTCTGGCGGCGGCTGCGCAGGCTGGCCCGGGTGAGGCGCAGACGGCCCGAGACGGCCTAGAGCAGCCGCGAGCGCATCGCCTGGGACAGGATGTCGATCAGCGTCACGGCGACCACGATGACCACCGCGATGGCGCCCACCTGGCTGAAGGCGAAGGCGTTGAGGGAGTCGAACAGCACCTGCCCGATGCCGCCCGCACCGATCAGGCCCAGCACCGTCGCCGAGCGGGCGTTGGATTCGAAGCGGTAGAGGGCGTAGCTCGTCCAAAGCGGCGCGACCTGCGGAATGACCCCCCAGACCACCTCCTGCAGCGGGGTCGCGCCGGTGGCGCGAATGCCCTCGATCGGGCCGCGGTCGATGGCTTCCACCGCCTCCGAGAACAGCTTGGCGAGCACGCCCCCGGTGTTCACCGCCAAGGCCATGACGCCGGCCAGCGGCCCCAAGCCCACGGCCACGATGAAGAGGGTGCCGATGACGAGGTCGGGCGCCGAGCGCAGCAGGTTCATCAAGAGGCGCATCGGCTGCTGCAGCCAGACGGGCGAAACGTTGCGCGCGCAGGCCAGACCGAACGGGACGGCGATGACCACCGCCAGCGCCGTGCCCCAGAGCGCGATCTGGACCGTCAGCCACATCTGGGCGACGTAGAGCCGCCAGCTGGCGAAGTCGGGCCGCAGGAACTCGCGCCCGAACTGCTGCATGTTCTGCGAATTGGTGAACAGCTTGGAGATGTGGGTCATCTCCACCGGCCGGATGCTGATCAACAGCACCACCAGGATACCGCCCCAGATCAGGATATCGGGCCCACGCTGGGCGAGCGTGCGGCGGGGTGGCGGCGGGACCGCCTGATCGACGACGGCGGCGGTCATCAGACGTCGGGCTGGGCGGCGCGCTTCTGGGCCGCCTCGGCATGGATCTTGTCGTAGGCCGCCTGAGCCTTGGCGATGCGGGCCTTGTCGCCAGACTTCTTGGCGTCCCAGAGCGCCTCGGCGGCCTCCATCTCGCGGATCGGATCGAGATAGCTGTCATCCGCCGGGCGGAAGCCGCCATAGGTCAGCTTGGCGAGCACGGCGCGCTGGCGATCAGCCTGGGGGCCTGTGCCCGCGCCATAGGTCAGGAAGAACTGGCGGACCTTCTCCTTCACCGCCGGGTCGAGATCCTTGCGCACGAGGATCGCGGACTCCGGCAGCGGCGGCGAAGTCCAGATGACCTGCACCTTGTCCGCGGCGGCCGGATTCTGCCGCCGGTAGAACACCAGGCCGACGGTGTTGCCGGTCGAAGCGTCGAGCACCCCGTTCGCCACCGACAGGAAGTTCGCCTGGTGGTTGGCGTTGCGGACCGTCTTGAAGCACTTCGCCGGATCGATCCCGTGCGGGATGAACAGATAGGCCATCGGCGCGAGCGTCCCTGAGGTCGATTTCGCATCGCCCAGGCCGAAGGTGTAGCGCTTGCCGCATTTCAGCAGGTCGTCGATCGTGATGCGGGAGCCCTTGCGGGTGATGATCACCGACTCGTAGGTGGCCTCGCCCCCCGCCTGGACCACGCGGCCCAGCACCTCGGCGTCGGCTCGGTTCACCGCTTCGAGGGCGGGATCGGCGGAGAACCAGCCCAGCTGCACCTGGCCGAAGCGCATCGCCTCGATCAGGCCGGTGTAGTTGCTGGCGAAGTAGGGCTTCACCTTGATGCCGATCTGCGCCGACATGTCGTCCAGCAGCGGCTGCCAGAGCGGGCGCATGTTCGCCTCGTTCTCCGCCGAGAGGATCGAGAAGGTCAGCTCTTTCGGCGTCGAACCCTGGGTCTGCGAGGGCTTCTGGCTGCAGGCGGCGAGCGCCAGGGCGACGAGCGCCAGGACGCCCGCCAGGCGGCGACGGATCATGTCGGGGCTCCCTCCCAGAAGACGTCCTCGAACTCCGGACCGTAGATGTCGACGAGCTCTCGCCTCGACAGCCCTGACGGCGGTCCGTCATAGACGATCTTGCCCGCCTTGAGGGCGACGATCCGCCGACAGTAGCGAAGCGCATAGTCCACCTGATGCAGGGTGACGATCACCGTCAGACCGTCCTGGCGGTTGAGGTCGCACAGCGCGTCCATGACCCGGCGGGCTGCGACGGGATCGAGCGAGGCGACCGGTTCGTCGGCGAGCACGACCTCGGCCTGCTGGACGAGCGCGCGGGCGATCGCGCCGCGCTGCTGCTGGCCGCCCGACAGCGTGTTCGCCCGCTGCCCCGCGTATTCCGCCACGCCCATTCGCGCCAGGGCGACCATGACCGCCGTCTTGGTCGCCGAGGGCCACAGGCCGAGAAGCCCGCGCGCGGTCCCGATCCGGCTGAGCGAGCCCAGCGCCACATTGGTGAACAGCGACAGCCGTCCGACGAGGTTGAACTGCTGGAAAATGAAGCCGATGCGGCTGCGGGTCTTGCGCACGTCGCCGGCGATCCGGCCGTTCGCCTGCACCGAGCCGCCGAACGCCTCGATGCGGCCATCCCCGGGGTCGATCGCCTGGAGGGCCGAGATCGAGCGCAGCAGCGTCGACTTGCCGGAGCCCGACGGGCCGATGAGCCCGATCATCTCCCCGCGACGCACCTCGAGGGACACGGCCTCCAACGCCCGGCGCTGGCCGAAGGTCTTCGATGCCTCCCTTATCGACAGGATGGCGGCGTCGGACATGGCTGGCGGGACATCCCTCGCGGCGCAGGTGATCCCCCATCGTGATCACCTGGACCCTGCGCCGGCTTCATGGCACGCGCGCGCCGCCTCGGTCCAGCCGAGCGGCGGCGGTTGGCGATGACGACTCTGCGTCGCACGGTAAGACTCTTTACACGCGAACCAGTTACCCCTATTTGCGCGACTTCCGGCGGACCCGATGTCCTAACAAGCGCTGCTAACGCCGGTCTGGGTTCAACAATTCCTTGGGGGTTGCGTGAGGTGCACAGGTACCATACGCCCCTGGACCTGGTCCGTGAGCGGTCCCCGGAACGTCCCGTCGCCTTAGCGCGACCGGATGCGGTGGCGGCGGCGGCGCGCTGGTTCCAGGAAAATTTCGAAGGGGACGTTTACTACGCGGTGAAGGCGAACCCTTCGCCGTGGGTGATCAAGACCCTGGCCAGGAACGGCGTCACCGCCTTCGATGTCGCCTCGATCCCCGAGATCGAGCTGGTCGCCAGGCACGCGCCCGACGCCCGCATGGCCTTCATGCATCCGGTGAAGAACCGCAAGGCGATCGCCCGCGCCTACTTCGACTACGGCGTGAGGATCTTCGCGCTCGACACCCATGAGGAGCTGGCCAAGATCCTGGAGGCGACCGGCGGAGCCGACGACCTGGCCCTTATCGTGCGCATCGGTGTCTCGACGGCGGGGGCCGCCTATTCGCTGGCCGGCAAGTTCGGCTCCGAGCCGCACGAGACGCCGGGGCTCCTGCTCGCCGCCCGTCGCGCCACCCAGGACCGCATGGGCGTGTCGTTCCACGTGGGCTCGCAGTGCATGCGGCCCACCGCTTTTCAGGCCGCCATGGCGCAGGCGAGCCGCGCGATCGTGCGCGCCGGCGTCATGGTGGATGTGGTCGACGTGGGCGGCGGCTTCCCGTCCGTCTATCCCGGCATGACCCCGCCGCAGATGGCCGACTATGCGGATTCCATCCACCGCGGCTTCGCCGAGATGATGGTCGGCGAGGAGACCGAGCTCTGGTGCGAGCCGGGCCGCGCGCTGGTCGCCGAAGCGTCGTCGATTCTCACCAAGGTCGAGCTGAAGAAGGGCGATGCGCTCTATCTGAACGACGGCAGCTACGGCTCGCTGTTCGACGCGGCGCATACCAAGTGGCCGTTCCCGGTGAAGCTCTATCGGGCCGAGGACGGCGAGGCCCAGGAAGTGGAAGGGCCGCTCAAGCCCTTTCGCTTCTACGGACCTACCTGCGATTCGCTCGACCACATGCCGGGCCCGTTCTGGCTGCCGGAGGACGTCCGCGAGGGCGACTACGTCGAGATCGGCATGCTCGGCGCCTACGGCGTCGCCATGAATTCCCGCTTCAACGGTTTCGGCGAGGCCCAGACCGTGGTCGTCGAGGACGCCCCGATGGCGTCCATGTTCGGCCTGGCCGGCCGCAACATCCGCCTGCCGCGCGAGCCGCAGGGCGAGGAGGAGCGCAAGGTGGTCCGCCTGTCGCGGCCCAAGGGCGCGGCCGGCAAGAAGCGCCGCAGGAAATAACTCGAACCTCCCCTTCCCCCTTGCGGGACGGGTGACCGCGGAGCGCACGGGAGGGGGTGAGACTCCAAATTGGCCCGTTTCGGCGCTAATACCCCCACCCCAACCCCTCCCCGCAAGGGGGAGGGGCTTCGGGCCCGTCGCTCCGTCCGGGCCCCGAAGAGATTTTCCGGACGGGCGCTCAAACTCTCGAGGCAAAGAGAATGAACGCTGACGGTCAACGGACCAACCGCAAGGCCGAGCTCCTGGCCAACACGGTCGAGCACGTGGCGATAGACCAGTACGACGCGCGGCCGATCATCGACGCGATGCGCAAGATGAGCTTCACCAGCCGCGACACCGCGCGCGCCGCCGACCTCCTCTTCAGGGCCCTGGAGGCTCCGGCCTGCTCGACCTGGCTCACGCTGGCCTTATCGACATCGGCCCGCGGCTGCATGCACATCTACCTCGACATGGTGCAGTACGGGATGGTCGACGCCA